>CAIVTL010000152.1 GCA_903908785.1 Caldifarciminota bacterium
ATACTTCTTGAGAGCCGGCATGGAAGGCCAGCCCGGCGTGCTGAAGATAGTGAAGCAATAATAGGAGGTAGAAATGAAACGTCTGATGCTTGTGGCTGTCATTGCAGCCACGGCGCTCCCGACGCTGCTGTCGAGGGATTTCGGGGACACAATACTTAATTCGTCTGTATTGACATCCGTGCCAGTGTTGCAGCCCCGAGAGCTCCAGGCGACCTCGACCTACCCAAGCCTCGGATACTTGCGAAGCCCTTCCTGAACCCGGCAAGGACAAGGCTCAACATCGGCTACGCCCTGGCCAGACAGGCCAAAGCCAGCGTGAAGCTCTACGACATCGCGGGCAAACTAGCAAAGACGGTGGCCAGTGCGGACCAGAAGCCCGGATACTGCAACCTGACGTGGAACCGACAGGACGCAAAGGGTCGCACTTGCGCTTGCGGTGGCTACTTCTGCACGCTGGCGGCAGAGGGACAACGATTCAGCAGAAAGGTCGTGCTTACCGAATAGCTCCTCAAACCTCCGACATGAAGGCTGCCCGCGTCGGCGCGGGCAGCCTTGTGTTGAGACTCTACCGGTTGCGGCCGGGTTTTCCGGTCGCACCGAGTGAACCGCTACGGGGTCGGCGGCGCGATGTTGAATACGTCGCGCCGGATGGCATTCAGCACCGCCGGGTCCTGTCCGCGCGACGCCCACTTCTGGAGCAGGACCTCGCTTGCCATCGACAGGCTTTGGCCGTTGATTTCCTGCTGGCGCATGAGTTTCCAGAGCTGACGGGCATAGCTCAGGTAGGGGACGTAGTTGGTGGTGTGGACTCCGTGCGCATTCAGCGTGGTTCTTACGTCGGATTCCATGGAAACCATCTCCACGGTCGCCGCTTCGTACCGCTGCCGCATGCCGTCGTGCAGGAGGTCAAGGGTCGCCTTGGCCTGCGCTGGGCTGTATTTCTTCTGCCAGCGCTCTATCCTTCGGATTACGTCAGACATTGTCTCGCTCCTTTCGTCCGGTCTTCTCGGCCATACCTAACGCGGGTAACGTTCCCGTCCTGGAACAATACCCATGAGGAGCGGGCAGGCTGGGGCCTGCAAACGCCTCGTCTGTCCGTTCTTAACCACTTAGACGCTCGTAGCCGGATAACGGTGCTTCGCGGGCCAAGTCACTGGAACAGCAATAGATACGCGGTCCGGCCCTCGGCCTGGCATTCGGACCGGGGTCCCGGGCGTGGACTTGCGAACGGGAGGGGGGACCGTCTCGGGGACGGTCTGGGCGTCGGACTCCGCGGCCGACGTTCCGGTGGTGTTGGGACCGGTCGCGCAGTCCGCGGCCGGGCTTGCGGCTGCGGCGGAAGGAGCGGTGGTGGCGCGGGCAGCGCGCGAGGCAGTGGCGCGGCCGGCCTCGGGAAAGGTCGAACCGGCGGTCAGACGGGTTGATTGCGCGTCGGAAGGCCGCGTGGTCTCTTGGCCGGTGGCGCGGACGACGAGCGCCGCGGCGGGCCGAACCGCGCGCGCGACTGCGGCGGCGATGGCCAGCCGGGTGAAGACCGGGAAGCCGCTATCGGTGCCGGGCAGTGCGCCGGGTACAGGTCGCGCCGGTGCCCGCGTGTCCTTTCTCCTGACCGTGGCGCGGCGCGTCCGATGGCCGAGGCCGCGGACGTTCATCAGCACGGCGCGCCTGCCGTCTGCGACCCCTGGCGCAGACGAGAGCCGCCGTCCGTGAGCGAGCCTCTGCCGCTGACCGTCTCGGCAGTAGTGGCAGGCGCACGTTTTGGGCGGTATAATCGTCACAATAGAAATGTCGAATGACGATTGCCGAGTGTCGATTGCCGGAGCGCAGACAGCCGCCAAGAGCGCCAGGTACAGGACCCGGATGGCTCCGAAGCCGGTCCATTCCTAACGATGAACGTAGAACGGTGAACGAAGAACGGTTTCCATGAGACGCGGCGAAGTGATTGAGCGCAGGTTGAGCGCGCTGGTGCGGCAGCGCTGGGCAGCCGACCTTGTCGCGTTCGTTTTGCTTGGGCTCGGAGTTGCGGCTGTCGCGCTGCTGGTTGTGTCGCTGTTGTTTTTGGCCGGCTGGCTCGTTTGGCTTACGCTGCTGCCGATGGCGGTGGTGGCATGGGTACTGGCAGCAAGGAACCGGTTCCGGCACGTGTGCCGGCTGGTCGAGGAACGCTTCACGGAGATGCGCGGGAAGCTGATACCGGCGCTGGAGCTGAGCCGGTATCAGGGCGACGGCAAAGAGGGTTACTCACAGGAGATGATTGACGCGGCGGTCGCGGACGTTGAGAGGAAGCTCGCGCCGCTGCCCCTCACAAGGCTGGTCAACCGAGGGCATGTCCTGTGGTCGGCGCTCGTGTTCCTTGGCGCCGGCGCGATTTGCGCTCTCGTTGTCTTTGTCTTCGTTCCGGCGCGGGCAAAGGTCGGGCTGAGTCATGCCCTGAACCCGGGGGCGGCGATCGTCGAGTTCACCGTGGCTCCGGGTGATACAGCGGTGATGCCCGGCGGGATGGTTGTGCTGCGGGCGCGGGTGTCGCCGGCCGGGGTGTTCAGAGCCGTTAGACTGGAGAGGACGGGGAAGGACATCGGAGAAGTGAACCGCCAAGGCCGGAAGGACAGGCAGAACGTGAGACTGGATACCGACACGTCTCGCGTGACAGTGGCTGCCGGGCACGGTTTCACGTACCGGTTCAGTGCCCTGGGGCAGAGCTCGCCTGAGTATCGCGTGCGCGTGCTCGAGCCGCTGAGTCTTGAGCGGCTGGTCTTCACGCTTCATCCCCCGGCTTATTCGGGACTGCCGGAGACAAGGACGGCTGGCCGGGGACGGGGGACGGGGGACGGGGGACGGGGGACGGAGGAAGTCAGCGGGCTGAAGGGAACCGTGGTTGATGTTGAGGGCGAGGCGAACCGATTGATGTCCGCGGGCAGGTTGATGTTGGGACCGGACACGCTCGCGCTGGCGATAGACCCAAAAGACTCGAGCCGGTTCACGGGCAGGTTCGTGGTCAAGAGCGATGCGTCGGGTGCCTTTGAGCTTGCCGACAATGAGGACAAGGTGCTTCAGCCGGCGGCGGAGGTGCAGGTGCGCGCGCTGACGGATGAGGCACCGTTCGTGAAGCTATTCATGCCCGGGCGCGACGTGGATTTGCCGGTTTCAATGAAGGTGCTGCTCGGCATCAACAGCCTTGATGACTTCGGGCTGGGTGAGCTCTATCTGCACTATGGCAAGGACTCGATTGACCGGCGGGTGCGGCTGAAGTCGGTCGCGGGCCGGCGCGAGGATACGACCCTGTACGCTTGGGACCTGACCGACGCGGGGCTGCTGCCGGGTGAGGTGATACACTATTTCGTGTCGGTGACCGATAACGACGTCGTGTCCGGGCCCAAGGCGAGCCGGACCGAGGAGTTCCTGATTCGGTTCCCGACCATGAACGAGATATATAATGCGGCGGTGCAGCAGACCGAGCACACCGAGTCCGAGCTGGGGCCGATGCAGTCGGAGCAGGCGCAACTTGGCGAGGAACTGAGCCGGCTGTCGGACGAGATGAAGAAGAGCCGCGAGCTTTCATGGGAGGAGAAGCAGGCGCTGGAAAAGGTGCTGGGCGGCCAGGAAGGCATCATGCAGCAGGTCTCGGACCTGAAGCAGGAAGTCTCGGACATGATGAAGGAGATGTCGCAGGGGATGACCCTTGACCAGCAGACGATGGAGCGGATGGGCCAACTCCAGCAGATGCTTTCCGAACTCCTGCCGCGCGAGTTGCAGCAATCCCTGGCCCAGTTGCGCGACAAGCTGGAGCAGCAGTCGCCGGACGTGAAGCGGGCGCTGGAGAAGTTCGAGTTTGACCAGGAGAAGATGAAGCAGGCGATTGACCGGGCCCTGGAGTTGCTGAAAAAGGTGATGGAGGAGCAGCGGCTGGAGGCGCTGGCCAAGAAGGCTGAGGAACTGGCCAAGGCGCAGGAGGACTTGACCGAGAAGCTGGGCAAGGAGCCGGGCGAGCGTTCGGCGCAGATGGAACAGGAGATGAAGGACGCGCTGGACAGCTTGCAGAAGGAGATGCAGAACCTTTCCGATTCGATGTCGGACAAGGATATCGGCGACTCACTGGCCAAGCTGGCGCAACAGGCTGAGCAGGACAAGCTTTCCGAGATGGCGCAGGAACTCGCGAACCAGATGCAGCAGGGCAAGCCCGGCGAGGCGAAGCCGCAGAGCGGGAAGCTCGGGCAAAGCCTGAGGAAGTTGAGCCAGTCCTTGAGTTCCCTGAGCAAGCAGTTGAAGTCGAAGCGGTCGTCAGAGGTGACGCAGAAGCTGAAGGATGCGGCACAGGACCTCTTGATGGTCTCCGAGGAGCAGGAGAGGTTGGAGCAAACCACGGCCGGAATGGCCGACCTGTCCGCGAGCGCGGGGCAGGAGATGGGGTTGCATGACGCAACGCGAATCGCGGCCGAAAGCCTCGCGAGCCTTAGTTCGCGCAGTATGAGCATCGCGCCAGAATTGGGACAGGAGCTGGCCAAGGCGATGAACGCGATGGAGCAGGCGGCGCAGGCGATGGCGGACAACCGGGGCGGAGTCGCGCAGCCGGGCATGGCGCAGGCACGCTCAAGCCTGAACCAGACTGTGCAATCGCTGCTTGAGGCGATGGCCGCATCGCAACAGGGCGGCGGGATGTCGGGTGGGATGGAAGGCCTGATGCAGCAGCTCTCGCAGATGACCGGCGAGCAGATGGGCATCAATGCCGGAATGTCGGGTTTCCCGATACCGATGCCCGGCGGCATGAGTCCCGGTCAGATGGCGGCTCTGAGTCGAATCCTGGGCAAGCAACGGGCGCTGCGCGAGCAGCTTGAGCAGATGCTCCAGTCCATGGGCGGCACCAAGCCGGGCCTGAGTTCCAGCCTTGAAGGGTTGCTGGATGAGATGAAGGCGGTGGAGAAGGATTTGTCCTCGATGAACGTGACCCGCGAGTTGGTCCAGCGGCAGGAGAGCATCCTTTCGCACCTGCTGGATACGCAGCGCAGCATCCGGCAGCAGGGGTTCAAGGAGGATAGGCAGAGCGAGTCGGGTAAGGAGTTCGACCTGATGGAACGGCCGCGCCTGCCCGATGACAAGGGCGAGCGGAACCGGCTGCTGCGCGAGGAGTTGATGCGCGCGCTCAAACAGGGCTACCCGGCGGAGTATGAGCAGATGATACGGGACTACTTCCAACGGCTGCTGGGCGAGAAGTAGGAAATGACGAAGGGGAGAATGGCAAAGTCATCAGGGGAAAGGACAAAGGACGAAGGACAAAGGACAAAGCAAGTCGGAAGGGACAAAGTACGAACGCCCCGGTCTGATTCGTCATGGTCATTTGTCATTCTCCACTTGGCACTTGCCACTTTGGCCTTGAGTCAGAGCAACCAAAGCGCCCTCATTCTCGAGCAGGCCGGGCAGGTTCAGCCGGCGTTCGATGAGTACCGGCTTGCCTTGAACGAGAACCCGCAGGACCTGGCTGCGTACATTGGTTTCGAGCGCCTGTCCGAGCAGTTGGGGCGCTACGACACGCTGGTCGCGGTCAGCCGGCGACTGGTGAAGCTGCAGCCGGACCAGCCGGACTATTCGTTTGGACTGATCGACGGGCTGCTCGCGATGGAGCGAACCGCCGAGGCCCGGGCCGAGGGACGGCGCGCGGCCGGGAAGTGGCCGGAGCGGTTGTCGGCCATCGGGGAAGTGTTCGCCCGGCGCAAAGACTACGCCCCGGCGATTGAGTACTACGAGCAGGCGCGCCGGCAAGGCGGGGAGGCGGCGTCGGGCGTTGACCGGCTGGTCGACCTGTACGAGGCAGCGGGTCAGCCGGCGGCGGCAACGCGCGAGATGGTGCTGGTCCTCAATACCTATCCGCAGTTCCTGGACCGCTACCGGCAGAAGCTTTCAGCTTTCGCAGTCCGGGGCGGCGCGGGCCTGATTGGCGAACTCGAGAAAGTCAAGGACCCCGGGGTGCGGGCGCGGGCGCAGGCCGCAGTCTATCTCGCTATTAAACAAGACGTGGAAGCGGTGCGCGTGCTTGAGCCGGCGCTGTCCGCCCAGGAGCTGTACCAGTTCGCGCACGAATGTGAAGACCGGGGCGCGCTCAAGGCCGCGCTTGCGGTCTACCAGTACCAGAAGGCGCACGTCGATGCGGCACGGGTGCTCAGACTGATGGGGCGGCAGCAGGAAGCCCAGGCCGAGCTGGCGCAGGACAACGGCACCGGGGCGCAGGTCGAGCTGGGCGAGCTGTACCGGGACCAGGGCGACTTTCAGCGGGCGGTGGACAGCTACCAGCGGGTGTTGGCGCGACAGCCGAACAATGAGCCGGCTTCGTTTGGGCTGGCATCGGCCCTGCTCGGGCTGGCCCGGACCGGGCCGGCACGGGCCGCGGCCAGAGGAAAGAGTGAAGAACGAGGAGTGAAGACTGAAGAGGGAAATCCAAAGCCGCCCTCCTCAATCCTCCATCCTCACTCCTCAATCCTTTCCTCCGACCGGCTGCTCTTCCTTGTGGCCCGGACGTTCTTCTACGAGGGGCAGTTCGATTCGGCGGGCGCGTCCGTGGCCGAGTTGGTCAAGCGGTTTCCGCAGAGCCGGCTGGTGAACGACGGCCTGGAACTGGCGGTGCTGACCGGCAGCGGCGACCGGGCAAAGGAGCTGGCGCGACTGATGCTTGACTATGAGACCGGGGCCGGTGGGGCGGAGCAGGCACAAGCCCTGGCCAAGGGAGATGACCCGGTGGCGGAACAGGCCTGGTTTCTGCTGGCGCGGTTCCTCCGTCGCGAGCACAAGCCGAAGGACGCTCTGGCCGCGCTGGACGAGTACCGGCAGCGATTCGGCACAAGCTCGCTCGCGCCCAAGGCCAGGCTGGAACAGGCCTATGTGTATCGCGATGACCTGAAGGACGAAGCGAAGTACCGGGAGACACTCGAGCAGTTGATAATCGAGTACCCGGGTTCGGCCTACGTGCCGATTGCCCGGAACCTGCTGGCCGAGTCCGGCAAGCCGGTCGCGCCGGGCGGGATTCGTTGACCGCCGTCGGGCCTTCGCCATTTCCACTTTCCTCTTTCCCCTTCATTGCTTGCACTTGTTCTTGGCGTGGTTACAATAGCTTGAAGTGCATGCAGGAGATGGCATGCCGAAACTAACACAGGCAAGCAAATCGCCGGCCATTGGCCGGAGTATCACCAAATGAAGACGAGTGAGACGCGGCAGAACCTTCCGGGTACGGACCAGACAGTGGTTGTGAAAATCACAACCCTGGCCGACGTGCTGAAGGAACGCGGCGCTCTCCCTGAGCCGGAGCTGCTCAAGACCTTCCAACAGGTGCTGGATGACCTGGAACTGGCTCACAGCCAGGCCATGCTGCACCGCGACATCAGCCCGTCGCGAATTGTCCTCGACGGCGAAACGTGGAAACTAGCCGAGTACGGAGTCGCCAAGGTCGGCACGGTCAAGTACATGTCGCCGGAACGGTGCCAGGGCAAACCGATGGACGCCCGGTCCGACACCTACTCGCTGGGCATCGTCCTGTTCGAGGCGGCGACCGGCAGGGTGCCGTTCGACGCCGAGATGAAGTTCCAGATAATGGAAGCCCAGGTCAGCAGCCCGGCGCCCTCGCCGCGCGCGATAAAGTCGACGCTCTCGGCGGAGCTCGACCGGCTGATACTCCGGGCGCTTTCCAAGAACCCTTCCGGCCGGTTCCAGACTGCCGGCGAGTTCAGGCGGGCACTCGAAGGCGTTGGCCGCTCTGTCGGCGTGTCAGGAGCGTCGGCCCGGCCCGCGGAGAGGCCGGCGCACGACGCGGGCGGGAAACTTCCGTCTGAGCCGAGGCGTGTCAAGCCAGCGGCGATTCTGATTCCGCTGGCGGTCATAGTCGTGGCGGCCGCCGCATACTTCCTGCTGAAAGGCGGAATCGGGGGCCCGAAGGTGCCTGCGGTGCTGGGCATGAGCCAGGCCGAGGCCGAGCAGGCGTTGCGCGGCGCGGGTTTCGGCGTTGATATCGAGAACGCGGACGACACGCTCGCGGCCGGACATGTCACGTCGCAGGTCCCGGCGGCAGGGGAGAAGGCGTCGGGTTCCCGGGTGGTCGTACTCAAGGTGAGTTCGGGCATGGTCGCGGTGCCGTCTCTTGGCGGCCTGACCCTGGCCGAGGCGCGCGCGCGGCTGGCCGAACTGGCTCTGACCGCGGTCAAGGTGGATTCGCAGTACAGCGACAGCTACGACGCCGGCGTCGTCGTGTCCCTCGCGACAAAGACGGGCACGAAACTGGTTCCGCATTCGAGCATCGGCCTGACGGTCTCGGCCGGGCGGGCGACGTGCCCGCAGTGCGGGACGCGGCGCGGAGCCGGCGCGAGGTTCTGCACGAATTGCGGGTACAAGTTCTAAGGAATTGGCGAATGACGATTGCCGATTGGCGATTCGAGGAGGCGGAGTGATGCGAAGCTTCCCGCGTGTTGTCTTGGTGCTGGTGGTGCTGGCAGTGAGTGCGGGACTGGTGTTCGCGGAGAAGACCTGCCCGAGCTGCGGGACCTCGAATTCGGACAACGCGAAGTTCTGCAAGAGTTGCGGGGCGAAGCTGCCCGAAGCGCAGCAGTCCCGCCCGGCAGCGCCCAGAGTGGCGGGTTCCATGGCGGTGGACGGCTCGGTCGTGAATATCACGTCGGAACCATCGGGCGCGACGGCCGTTGTTGACGGCCGCAACCGGGGCAAGACGCCGGTGGAGTTGAACGACCTCGGCCCGGGCAGACACGAGGTAGAGCTCAGCCGGGGCGGGTATCGGACTTTCTACGGCGACTTCACGATTGCCGGGCTGTTTGGTTCAGTCGTAGTCACCACCGAGCCGGTCGGGGCAGAGGTGCTGCTGGACGGCGAGTCAAAGGGTCGTGCCGCGGACGGCGGGCTGGCCCTGACCCGGGTTCCCTATGGCCGGCGCACGATTACCGCGCGGCTCGAAGGCTATGATGATGTTGCTAAGACGGTTGACCTGAACACGCCCGGGCCAATTGGCGTAACCTTCCGTCTCGGCAGCGGCAAGGGATTCCTGCAGGTCGTGTCTGAGCCGGCAGGTGTGAATCTGTTTGTGAACAGCCGGACGGTCGGCAAGACGCCCTACGGGGCTGAACTCGTGCCGGCCCGATATATCCTGTCCGCTTCGCGGCGCGGGTACTATGACTGGGCCGGATATGCCGACGTCCAGTACTCCGAATCGACAACGGTCCGGGCGGTGCTGGACCGGATACAGACCCGGAAGCTGCCGTTCCTGATTCTGGCGATTGCCGGCTTCGGCGCCGGCGCCGGCTCAGCGTACGTGGGCGAGTCTGAGTACGCGAAGTACAAGGCCGCGACAACGTCCGACGAGGCGAAACGGCTGCGGCGGACAACCGAAACCTGGGACGTGAGAAGGGATATCGCCTTCGGGGTCGGTGCCCTTCTGACCGGGTTCTATGTGGCGGTGAAATGGTGACCTCGGGAAAGACCGAAGACCGAAGACTGAGGACCGAAGACGGAAGACTGAGGACCGAGGACCGAAGAACGAAGAACGAAGAACGAAGACCGGAGTCCAAAGTCCAGAGTCCAGAGTCCAAAGTCCACCGCCGCGTCGCGCTGGCTATTCTGATCGTCGTTCTCGGACTCGTGCCGACCTGTCGGAAGTGGAGCAATCCGCTCGACACGACCGACAATCGGCCGCCGACGGTTCCGTCGAGTCCGCAGCCGGACAGCGGGGCGGCGGACCGAGACCCCGGGCTGGTGCTCTCGTGGCACAGCCAGGATCCGGACAAAGGGGATACGGTGCGGTTCGAGGTGTTCCTTGGAGTCGCGGACACGCAGTTGCCGTTGGTCGAAGACAGCCTGTCCGATACAACCTACCAACCGTCCGGGCTGAATTGGTCTACCGGGTACTTCTGGCGGATAGTCGCGTGCGACAACCACGGCGACAGCGCGGTCGGGCCGCTCTGGTCGTTCACGACTGCCGCGGCAAACCGCGCGCCGCTGACTCCGTACGCTCCGGCGCCGGACAGCGGGACGACCGGATTGTTCCCGCACGTAGTTCTCTCCTGGAAGAGCGGGGACCCGGACACCGCCGATACCGCCGTCTACGATGTCTACTTCGGAACCGGCAACCCGCCGCCGCAGGTGGCGCAGGGACAGCGGGACAGCTCCTACACGCCGGCGACCCACTTTGACTCACTCTACTACTGGCAGATTGTGGCCAGGGATAGCCACGGTGCGGAAAGCCCGGGGCCGCTCTGGCAGTTCCGGACTGTCGCCCTGCTTGCCATCACCGCTCCGGCGGCTGGCGCGCGGCTGCGGATGTACTCGACCGACACGATAGCCTGGACTGGGGGGCCAGGGGACGAGCCCACGAAGTCCTCCGGGCTCAAGTCCAAGGTCAAAGTGCAAAAGGCAAGAGTCAAAGCTACCGGCATCGGTCTCCTGACCGCGGGCGGCCTCGCGGCCGCGGATTCGATTGTCGTCTACAGTTCGACCGATGACGGTGCGTCGTGGATACGACTTGACCGGGCCAGTCTGCCCGGGCAGTACTACTGGCAGGTACCCGGGCCGGCGACCAGCCTCGGCCGCATCCGCCTGCGTGCCTTTGCCCAGGGCGACACCATGAGCGGGACCAGCGGCCGGTTCGAGATTTACGACACGGTTCACCCGTCAGAGATTACCGTAACGTCGCCGACTGACACGTCGGTGTGGACCATCGGCGCGGCTCACGACGTGACCTGGACCGGCGGCACCGACGGTGTCGACTCGTCGGTCGTGCGCCTTTCGACCGACGGCGGTGTGACGTGGTCGCGCCAGGGCGTAGCATTGACACCGGGCGTCTTCCCGTGGATAGTGCCGGGCCCGGCCACGACCATGGCAGTCGTTGAGGTCCGGGCGTACAACGTCGGGGGCGTGACCATCGGCAGAAGCGGCGGGTTCGACCTGGTTGAGCCGCCCTATCCGGATTCGGTCATCGCGATTGCCGCGGTCGGCACGCGGCCGGCGGCGCTCTGCTATGACTCGATTGACAACCGCGTGTTCGTCGCCCTGTTCAACGACACCGGCAGCGTCTCGGCGCTGGATGGCAACACGAACGGCGTTATCGCCCGCATCGGCGTGGGACGCTTCCCGGGCGCGCTGGTGTGGAACCCGGCCGGCAACAAGGTCTACGTCGCCAACCAGCTCGACAGCACCGTGACCGTCATCAACGCAGCCACGAAACAGGTTATCAAGGCCGTGCGGACGGGCGAGAAACCGTACGCGCTCTGCTACAACCCGGTCAACAACAAGGTCTATGTGGCCAACTACAACGCAGCGAGCGTCTCAATCATCGGCGGCGCGTCGGACAGCGTACAGGCCACGGTCGCGGTCGGCGAGAGCCCGCAGGCGCTGTACTGGAATCCGACGGACAACAAGGTCTATGTGGCCAGCTTCGGGGCCAACTCGGTTTCGATTATCGACGGGGTCACCGACCAACTGGTGCAGACCGTCAACACGGACGTCGGGCCGTGCGCCATTGCGGCTGACCGGACGTACCAGGAGACGTACGTGGCGGACCGGACCGGGGGCAAGGTGACCATCATCGATGCCTCCGGCCAGGTGGTCATGAACCTGCCGGTCAGCCAGGAGCCGTGGGCCATGGCCGCGAACCCGGCAAACGCCCGGGTCTACGCGGCCAACTCGGGCAACAACTCCGTCACGGTCATCAACGCGGCGGACCACAGCATCCTCGCCAACGTGCAGGTCTCGCAGCAGCCGCGTACGCTCCTCTGGGCGTGGCAGGTCGGCAAGCTCTACGCCGCCTGCTACACGGGCAACCGCGTCGCCATCATTGACGGCGCGTCCAATGCGCTGCTGCATACCGTGTCGGTCGGGACCAAGCCGTCGGCTTTGTGCTGGAACGGCACGGCAACCAAGGTCTACGTTGCCAACTATGACGACGGCACGGTCTCGGTTCTCGGCGCCGGCGCAAAGGAACGACCCTAGCGCGGGGTTGACCTCGGCCGGGTCAAGGGTATAATTGGGTTCCGGCGCAGCCCGCCGGAAGGACAGATCTACCCGTCATAGCTGGAAAATTACCGTCCTAGAGTATCCTAACAGGAGGACTGAATGTCTAATGCAGTGAATGCCTTCATGGAAGGCATTATCGCGAAGAACCCCGGTGAGAAGGAATTTCACCAGGCGGTGCGTGAGGTAGTCGAGTCGCTTATGCCATTTCTGGAGAAGAACCCGAAGTATCAGAAAGCGAAGATTCTTGAGCGGATTTGCGAGCCGGAACGAGTCATCATGTTCCGGGTTCCCTGGGTTGACGACAAGGGCCAGGTCCAGGTCAACCGCGGCTTCCGCATCGAGATGAACTCGGCCATCGGCCCGTACAAGGGCGGCCTGCGCCTGCACCCGACCGTGTACCTCGGCCTCTTGAAGTTCCTTGCGTTTGAACAGGTGTTCAAGAACGCGCTGACC
>CAIVTL010000153.1 GCA_903908785.1 Caldifarciminota bacterium
CGCGGAGAACTCAAGCGCGTTGCTGATAAGGTTGTTCATGACCTGCTCGATTCTGCTCCGGTCGAAGCGCAGCGGCGGCATGTCGGACTCGGGTGCGAAGTCCAGGCGAACGTTCTTCTTCCCGGCCAGCATCCGGTTCGTCGTCAGGTTCTTTTCAATCAGGCCGCACAGGTCACCGATGACCAGTTCGAGGTCGAGCCTGCCCGACTCGATCTTCGCCATGTCCAGCAGCTCATCAATCAGTTTGATCATGAACTCGCCGTTCGCGTTGATGCGGCGCATGAAGTCGCGTCTCTTCTCCTCGGGCAACAGCCGTGACGAGTCGCCCAGCAGGAACGAACTCGCCGCGTTGACTACGGTCAGCCGGTTGCGCAGGTCGTGGTCGACCATGTCGAGCAACCGGCTCTTCAGTTCGTTCAACTGAGTCAGCTCGACGTTCTTCTGCTCGAGTTGTGCCTGGGACTGGTTCCGCTGCGTGATGTCGCGGACGATGCCGACTGCGTGCCACTTGTCGCCAGTCTTGATTGCGGACAGGGAAAGCTCGGCTGGAATCTCGGTGCCGTCCTTCCGGGTCGCGGCGAGTTCCACGGTCTTGCCGACCATCCCGCCTTGGCCAGTGGCGCAGAATTGCCCGAAAGCCGCCGCGTAGGCGGCCCGGAACCGCTTCGGCACGAGAAACTCGTGCAGTTCGCGGCCAAGGACCTCGGTGGCGGCATAGCCGAACGTCGACTCGGCCGCGGAATTCCAGAAGGTCACGAGGCCGGAGTCGTCCATCATGATCATGGCGTTCCTGGCCGCGCCGGTAATCGCGCGCAGTCGTTCATCGCTCTCCCGTAACGCCGCTTCGGCCTGCATGCGCGCTGTCATGTCGTCGTAGACGGTCACGACTTCACCCGAAGGGAGCCGGTAGACATAGTTCTCGCGCCAGCCGGTGATGCGTCCGTCTTCATACCGCCGGACCGGGCACCGCTCCGGCCGGCCGGTCTGCCACACGCGCTGCAGCACCGCGAGCAGACCGGATTCCCCGATGCCCGGGAATACCTGCTGGACGGTGTGGCCGACTACTTCTTCCCGGCGCAAGGAATCAATCCGCTCCGCGCCCCGATTGAGGTTCTTGAGGATGAAGTCCACGCCCTGGTCGGGCGTCTCATAGACCGCCACACCCGAGGACATACTGTCGAACAGGTCGCGGAAGGACTCTTCGCTCTGGCGCAGCGCATGCTCGACACGCTCACGCTCGACCGCGTACCGGAGCGAACGAGTCAGCTCGCGGCTGTCGAACTTGCCTTTGACTAAGTAGTCCTGCGCTCCGTCGCGCAGGGCGGCGAGCGCCGTCTCCTCGTCGTCGAGCCCGGTCAGCACCACAATCGGGGTCATTCCGGCGGCGGCGCGCGCGGTACGGACCGTGTCCAACCCGCTACTGTCTGGCAGCGACAAGTCGAGCAGCACGAGGTCGAACCGGGCCGCGGCCAATTCTCGCAGGGCGTCACTCAGACGTTCGGCGCGCCTGACCGATGATGCGCCGCACCCGGGTTTGGACAGGTACCACTCGACCAGCCGGGCGTCGCCGGGGTTGTCCTCAACCAGCAGAATCCGCATGTTATCTGTGTTCATCGTGCCTCCGTCAATTGGTGCCGGGCAACTGGACGATGGTTAGCCAGAAGCCTTCGATGGACTGAACGACTTTGATGAACTGTTCGAATTCGACCGGCTTGGTGATGAAGCAGTTCGCGTGCAGGTCATAGGTCTTCAGGATGTCTTCTTCCGCCTTGGACGTGGTCAGGATGACCACCGGGATGCGCCGCAGGTCCGGGTCGGCCTTGACCTCGGCCAGCACCTGTCGCCCGTCCTTTTTCGGCAGGTTCAGGTCGAGCAGGACGATGTCCGGACGGGGTGCAGTCGCGTAGCTGCCTTCCCGGCGCAGGAAGGCCATTGCCTCGACGCCGTCGCCGGCTACGCTCAGGTGGTTGCGGACTTTGCCTTCCTTGAGGGCTTCCTGGGTCAGACGGACGTCGCCCGGGTTGTCCTCAACCAGCAGTATCTCGACTGGTCTGCCGGCGGT
The DNA here is from genome assembly GCA_903908785.1 of Caldifarciminota bacterium. Classification (GTDB taxonomy): domain Bacteria; phylum Hydrothermota; class Tepidihabitantia; order Tepidihabitantales; family Tepidihabitantaceae; genus UBA2258. Next base: position 2,063 of record CAIVTL010000153.1, read on the forward strand.
ATCTTGGTTCATGATTGCTCCTTACGATGCGACCCACTAACCACAGATGGACACTGATGCACTGTCGGACAGGGGCCGCAGCGGCCAACAGAGATGGTCTTCTCGGAGACATCTGCCCGGTTATCCGTGTTCATCGGTGGTTCACTTTCCGCGGCGGGGAGGGTGAACTGGAAACTGGTCCCTTTGCCCGGTTCTGACTCAACCCAGATGCGGCCGCCGTGCCGTTCGACGATCTTCTTGCACACGGCGAGGCCGATGCCCGTACCCGGGTACTCCTTCATGGTGTGCAGCCGTTGGAATACCTGGAATATCCGGCCGAAGTATTGCGGTTCAATCCCGATGCCGTTGTC
>CAIVTL010000154.1 GCA_903908785.1 Caldifarciminota bacterium
CGCAGCCAGCAGGAGAACCGGCGCGACAGCGAACTTCATAGCATCTCCTCTTTTCCCGTCACCTCAGACCAAAGTGGAGAGGTCTCGTCCCTGGCGAGATTCCTCCAATCGCGACTCCGTCGCTCCGTCGGAATGACAGAAGGACGGAGGGCTAGATGGCACTCGTCAAGAACGCACTCGGCCGCATGGTCCCGACCGAAGTCAACGGTAAACCGGCAATCCCGTTCCCCGGCGTGGGCAAGCACCGGCCCAGCGGCCGCAAGGCCTGCCCGCCAATCCCGACCTGTCTCGACTACCCTGAAGACGGCAATAAGGTCGTAGCCGACTTGAGAACCGCGCTCAAGAAAGCCGGCATCCGCAACGGAATGACGCTCTCGACCCATCACCACTTTCGCGACGGCGACACGCTCCCGCTCCAACTCTTCGACCTCTGCGCCGAGATGGGCCTGAAAGACCTCGTCTGGTATCCCTCTGCCGCCTTCCCCTGCCACGCGCCCATCACCAAGCACCTCGACTCCGGCGTCATCCATCACATCGAAGGCAGCCTGAACGGGCCGCTGGGCGACTACTGCACGCAGGGCAGGATGCGCGGGCTGGGCGTGCTCCGGTCTCACGGCGGCCGGGCACAGGCTATCCAGGACGGGGAAATCCATATCGACATCGCGGTCATCGCCGCGCCGACTGCTGACCAGTTCGGCAACGCCAACGCGGTCTACGGCAACTCGGCCTGCGGCGTACTGGGCTACGCCGACGCCGACGTCACCTACGCCGATCGCACCATCATCGTCACGAACAACTTGGTACCGTTCCCTGCTATCCCCATCCAGCTCTCCGGCACGTACGTCGACATGGTCGTGCGGCAGGACAACATCGGCGACCCGACGAAGATTGTCTCGGGCACGACCCAGATTACGCGCAGCCCGGACCGGCTCTACATCGCGGAGCTAACCGCCAAGTTCATCCGCGACTCCGGCATCATGCGCGACGGATTCAGCTTCCAGGGCGGCGCCGGCGGCGTCTCGCTCGCCTTTGCCATCTACCTTGCCGACATGATGAAGCAGGCCGGGGTCAAAGCCAGTTGGCTCCACGGCGGCTCGACGCGCTATCTCGTGAAGATGCTCGAAGACGGCATTGCCCCAGCGCTGGTTGACGGCCAAGCCTTTGACCTCGAAGCGGTCCGCTCCATCGCGGTCAACCGCGGCCACATCGAAACCAGCCCGCTCACGAGCTACAACTTCCACGCCAAAGGCAACAACGTCAGCCTGCTCGACGTAGCCGTGCTCGGCGCGACCGAAGTGGACCCGAACTTCAACGCCAACGTCGTCACCCATTCGGACGGCCGCCTCCGCCACGGCATCGGCGGCTGGCAGAACTGCATGCACGCCCGCTGCACGATACTCTCGGTGCCCGCCATGCGCGACCGGATGCCGGTCATCGTCGACGAAGTGACCACGCTCTGCGCCCCGGGCGAACTTGTGGACGTCATCGTCACCGAACTCGGCCTCGCCATCAACCCCCTGCGCCAGGACCTGCTCGACGCAGTCAAAGACAAAGGCCTCCCAGTCCGCCCCCTCCAAGACATCAAAGCCGAAGTCGAGCGCATCTGCGGCAAACCGGCCCGTCCCCCGCACGGTGACAAAGTCGTAGCAGTTGTCAAATGGGCTGACGGCACAGTCCTCGACTCGGTCTATCAAGTCGGCTGACGGCGGACAGCTAACAGCCTGCAAAGCCAGCCAGGCCTAGCGGTTTGCCCGACTCAGGCCTGCGCGGTTTCCGCCGGTTGCGGACGGGGCGTGTAACCCATCAGCGAGTACAGGCCGCTGAACAGGACCAGCACGACGAGCGGCAGGAGTTCGTAGTAGACGCGCATCTCGTCTACGTTGCCGAACAGCCACGTTAGCACGATGACCGGAACGGCAACCCAGAACGCATCCTTGAGGAACTGGGGAGCCTTCTTGAGCGCGAGCAGGGAGCCGACAAAGCCGAGGATGTAGAGGATATTGAAGCCCATGGGCAGGACCAGCCAGTCCGTGACCGGACGGAATAGGAACCAGTTGCCCGGAACGCTGATGACCTGCGCGTTGCGAAAGAGGTGCAGCGCAATCGGTTCTCCCGGGTTACCCCGGAACAGCAGCATAAGCCCGCCGCGAATCAGCACCCATACGGCGACCTGCAGCGCGACGCCGCCGACAATCTGCTTGCGCTTGAGCCTGTGCGCCTCCGAGACAGCCCACACGAAAGTCAGGAGCAGCGCGGTCTCTTTGTTCAGGGTTGCGACCGCGAACACGACGACGTAGAGCCAGAACCGGCGCGCGGCAATCAGCGCCAGTCCGAGCGTGGACAAACACAGGGCCGGGAAGTCGTACAGATGGCTGGCATATCCGTACAGCCCGGGCAGGGCAAAGAAGGTGACAATCGGAATCACGTCCGCCGCCGGGCCGGACAAGCCGAGCGTGAGCCGCGCGAGCCACCACAAGGCGAACGCAAACCCGATGGCGAACAGCAGAATGATGTTCTTGGCGATGACGAACTCGAACGGGAACTGGTACAGCCATTCCGGTTTGCCTGTCGTAGTCAGTGAACGCCGGACGCCGTCCTCCAATTGAACTCTGGCGGTTGGTGCGGTGACGGCCTCCACCGCCCGCACCAGCCACGGCACGAGCACGCGGGTCACATACGGCTGGGGAGCGCGGCCATAGACCATGTCGCCGAAGAATTCTTCTCCCCCGAGCGCCGGCCTCACGCTGGCCAGGCCCGGATAGCGGATGAACTCCGAAACCGCGAAGCTGGCCACGGTCGAGTAGAGCAACAGTAGAACAACCACCCTGACAAACGTGGGTCTTGAGTTCCGCGCCGGGGCCGCGGGCGAGTTGGATTCATTTATGTCGGTCATTTGCGCTGCTAGTAGGATATTGTCGCGCGGGCAGGAGTCAAACCGAGCGCGCTTGCGCGCGAGTTTCCAGTTTGCAGTTTGCAGTTGGCAGTAACGAAAATCGGCATTGACGGCTCTTGCATCTGCGTAATCTGCGAAATCTGTGGAATCCTGAGAGATTCCTCCGCTCCGCTTCGCTCCGGTCGGAATGAC
>CAIVTL010000155.1 GCA_903908785.1 Caldifarciminota bacterium
CTCCTCTTCCTGGGTTGGCCACAACCTTCCGCCCATGGTCTACCTCGAGGGAGATGCCCCGAAAAAGATCGCCTCCGACCTCCGTGACCTGCGCGTTGGTGTCGAGCATCCTGGACATCAAGACGGTGCAGACCCTCGGGATCATCGTGACACTAGTGTCCCGTCCTTTAATTAGCTTCTCAGATTGAAATTTCCGGGTTATTATTGCGCCGGAGGTTCCGATGAGATCCGGCAGATACAAGGAAACACTTGAGCTGACAGTGGACGAGAAGGCACAACTGGACGCGATCGCGCGTTCGCGATCGGTTCCGGTGGCGCTCAACCAGCGCGCGAAAATCGTGATCGCCAGCGCGGCGGGAGAGACGAGCATCGTCGTGGCAGCCCGGCTTCGAACCACGCGCGAGACTGTAGGCAAATGGCGTAAGCGATTCATCCAAGGCAGGATTGCAGGCCTCTACGACGAATTGAGGCCCGGCGCGCCACGCACGATCTCCGACGAGAAGATCGCCGAACTGGTCAACGCCACCCTGAAGACGAAGCCCAAGGATGGCGCGACCCACTGGAGCGTCCGCTCGATGGCAACGGAGACGGGCATCTCCAAAACAAGCGTCCATCGCTACTTCACGGCCTTTGGCCTTCAGCCCCATCGGCAGGATTCCTTCAAGCTCTCGACCGATCCCTTTTTCATCGAGAAGCTCCGCGATGTCGTGGGGCTCTACCTTGATCCGCCGATGAACGCGATTGTGCTCTGCGTGGACGAGAAGAGCCAATGCCAGGCGCTGGAAAGGACCCAACCCATGTTGCCGATGGGGCTCGGCTACGTCGAAGGCGTGACGCACGACTACATCCGTCATGGGACGACCACGCTCTTCGCCGCGCTGAATGTGCTTGACGGCGAAGTGCTCGCGTCCTGCAAGCCCCGGCACCGCCACCAGGAGTTTCTTTCATTCCTGCGCGAGATCGACTCTTCGGTGCCGCAGGAGCTTGACATCCACATGGTCGTGGACAACTACGCCACACATAAGCATCCCAAGGTCAAGGCGTGGATGGCCGCTCGACCCCGCTGGCATGTCCATTTCATCCCCACATACAGCTCATGGCTCAACCAGGTGGAACGCTTCTTCGCCATCATCACGGACAAGGCTATTCGGCGGAGCTCGTTCAAATCTGTACGAGAGCTGGTTCGGAAGATCGAGACCTTTGTCGAACAGTACAACCGGGCGTCCAAGCCTTTTGTCTGGACCGCTACCGCTGATTCGATCCTTGCCAAGATACAGCGTTTGTGCGAACGCATTTCCGGGACGGGACACTAGCCCGTATTTCTCACAAGACCGCACCGGCGCTTGAAATGGGTGGGTGAGCCGTCGTTCCGCATCCCGCCGCCATTGCTTGCCGAGTTGTTCTGGAAGTTACAGTTGGTGATAGTAGGCGAGGCTTGGTAGTTATACATCCCGCCGCCGTACCTACCGCTGCCATTGGTGACGGTAAAGCCATCCAATCTTGTAGTATTGCCAACGTTATCTGCTGTTATGACTGAGCCGTTCTGCATGCCATC
>CAIVTL010000156.1 GCA_903908785.1 Caldifarciminota bacterium
CACAGATTTCACAGATTCCATAGATTCCCGTCCGGAGTTATCTGCGTAATCTGTGTAGTCTGTGGATGTCTGCTCCGGAGGAGCTGAAGATGCCTGCCCGCCAGAACCTCTACCAGCTCATCGGCGCGAACAAGCTGAAGACCGCGCTCTTCATCATCGCGTTCTCGCTGTTGCTCGGGCTGGTGGGCTATGCGCTGGGCTGGTACTTCCGCTGGGGAACCGGCATCTACGTCCTGTTCGGCCTGTTCATCGTCGGCTACAACCTCGTCCTCTACTACAACTCGGACAAGCTGGCCCTGGCCGTGAACGGGGCCAAGCCGGCTGACCCAGCCGAGTTCCGCCAGTTGCACAACATCGTCGAGGAGGTCGCGATTGCCGCGGGCACGCCGAAGCCAAGCGTCTTTGTCATTGATGCCGACGCGCCCAATGCCTTCGCGACCGGGCGGAATCCCAGCCATGCCTCAATCGCGGTCACTCGCGGCCTGCTGGCAATCATGAACCGCGAAGAACTCCAGGGCGTGATTGCGCACGAGTTGTCCCACGTCCGCAACTACGACATCCTGATAATGACCATCGTCGCTATCATCGGCGGCCTGTTGGTGCTCTTTCGGGACGTCTTCCTGCGCTGGGGGCTGTTCGGCGGAGGCCGGCGCCGCGACTCCCGGGGCGGGGGTCAACTCGGACTGATACTGCTTGTCGGTGCGGTCGTGCTCGCCATCATCTCCCCGCTGTTGATTGCCCTCATCCGCGCGGCCATATCGAGGCAGCGCGAGTACCTGGCCGACGCGTCCGGCGCGCTCATCGTCCGGAACCCGTACGGACTCAGTTCAGCCTTGAAGAAACTTGGGGCCTACGATGGCAAGCTGCGCACGGCCTCGGCCGCCACCGCTCACATGTTCATCGCCAACCCGTTCGGCAAGGACCGCGGGACGTCAATGAACCTGTTTGCGTCTCACCCGCCGATTGAGGAACGGATTCAGCGGCTCGAACAGTTGACGATGCCGGAAGAGCCCTCCGCCGGGCAAGCCACGTAGTTCTGCCGCCTCCCTCACTGCCCGTCCGGCTTCCGACCTTTGTAGTATCCGCCCTTTCTGAACCGATCACCGTCCCTGACGCAAGCCGGCATCTCGCCCTTGAACTTCACCGAGTCCGGGCCAAACACCTCGCGCAACGATGCAATCAGTTCGTTGTTCAGGGTGACCCGCTGCTCGCGCAGTTTCATCTCCCGGTGCGAACCGTCCGGCTGAAGCAGCCAGAGGAAGACAAGACCGTTGCCCGGGTGTTCTTCGAGCCGCTCCTTGAGCTTCAGCAGCATCACGTCGTCCATCTCGTTCTCGGGAACCGCGACCACAATCGCCGTCAGGAACCGGCTGCAGTCCTTGAACAGCATCACGCGCTCGGCCCAGAACTGCGGCACACCGCCGTGGCCGCGCCCGGACGCATCCGCTGCCCGCACCTTCACCGTGCCCTGAATCGCCACCAGGTTGTCGGTCTTCAGCATCGCCCGGCATCCCTCCAGCACGTCGGAGAACACCATCACCTCAATCCCGCCGTCAAAGTCCTCGATGGTGAGAATCGCGTACTCCCGGTCCCGCTTGTCCTTGCGCGCCCTGCGCCCGGTGATTACCCCGCCCAGTGACGCTTTCTGGCCGTCGCGCATCGTTTCAATCTGGGCGATGGTCGCAAGGCCCAGCGCCTCGTACTCGGCCCGGTACGGTTCGAGCGGATGGGACGAGAAGTAGAACCCGAACGCGTCCTTCTCGTATACCAGCAACTCATGCATATCGAACTTCACCGGGGCCGGCTTCGGCTTGTCCTCGGCGGCGCCGAACATGTCGAACTGACGCTCGGCGAACTGCAGCCTCTCGGACGCCGCCTTGTTCATCTCCCACTCCAGCGAATTGAGGAGCACGGTCCGGTTCGGCTCGTACCAGTCGAACGCACCGGCCTTGATGAGCGACTCCACCGCCTTCCGGTTCACGGTACCCTTGGTCCGCACCAGGAAGTCGAGCACACTCTCGTAGGGCCCGTGTTCCTGCCGCTCCTTGACGATGAACTCGCTCGCCCCGGTGCCGAGGTTCTTGACCCCGGCCAGCCCGAACCGGACGTTGCCGCCGTCAATCGTGAACGGCACGAAGCTGGCATTCACGTCCGGGCCGAGCACGGCAATCCCCATGCGCCGCGCCTCGTTCACGAACTTCGCCAGCTTCTTGAAGTCCCCGAGTTCGCTGGTCAGGGTCGCGGCGATGAACTCGACCGGGAAGTTCGCCTTCAGATACGCGGTGATGTATGAGAGGTACGCGTAGCCGGCGGCGTGGGACTTGTTGAACCCGTACCCGGCGAACTTAGCCAGCAGGTCGAATATCTTCTCCGCCTTTGCCTCGGATATCTTATTGTACTTCTCGCAACCTTCGACAAACACATCGTGTTGGGCCGCCATCTCCTCCGGCTTCTTCTTGCCCATCGCCCGGCGCAGCAGGTCGGCCTTACCCAGCGAATACCCGGCCAGCGCCTGCGCCGCCTGCATCACCTGCTCCTGGTAAATCATGATGCCATAGGTCTCGCTGCATATCGGCTCGAGCAGCGGGTGCTCGTACTGAATCGGCTCTTCACCGGCCTTGCGCGCCAGGTACTGCGGTATCAGCTCCATCGGACCGGGCCGGTACAGGGCAATCAGCGCGATGATGTGCTCAATCCGGTCCGGCATCATCTGCCGGCACAGGTCGCGCATCCCCGCGCTCTCAAGCTGGAACACACCCACCGTATCGGCCCGCTGCAGCAACTTGAACGTGGCGGCATCATCGAGCGGCATCGTCTCGATATCGAAGCTCGTGCCTTTGCTCCGGACCAGCTTCGATGCCTCCTCCACCACCGTCAAGGTCCGCAGACCGAGGATATCCATCTTCAAGAGCCCGGCCGCTTCCAGCGCGTACATGTCGTACTGCGTACAGATGTCCTCACCCGGCGACCGGTATAGCGGCACCAGTTCAATCAGCGGCTGTGGCGCAATCACCACCGCCGAGGCGTGAATCGAGGCATGGCGGGAAAGCCCCTCGACCTTCCGCGCGATTACCATCAGTTCTTTGTACTCCGGCCGTTCCTCGACCGCCTCGCGCAACTCGGCCACGCCCTTGAGCGCCGGCTCCAACTCCATGTTCTGGGGAATCAGCTTCGCAATCCGGTCCACCTCGCCAATCGGGATGTCCAGTACCCGGCCCACGTCGCGCACGGCCGCGCGCGCCTGCATCGTGCCGAACGTGATAATCTGCGCGACCGATTCCTCGCCATAGCGCTGCCGGATATAGTCAATCACTTCCTGCCGCCGGGCGTCCGCGAAGTCGATGTCCACGTCCGGCAGGGTGACGCGCTCGGTCGTCAGGAACCGCTCGAAGAGCAGCCCGTACCGCAGCGGGTCGATGTCGGTGATGCCGAGGCAATACAGCACGAGGCTCCCGGCAGCCGAGCCGCGTCCCGGCCCGACCGGTATGCCCTTGGACCGCGCGAAATCAACGATGTCCTTGACCACGAGGAAGTAGCCGGGGAATCCCATCTTCGCGATTACGTCGAGCTCAAAGGCCAGCCGCCCATCAATTCCCGGCGTCTCACGATGGTAGCGGCGGTGCAGCCCTTCCTGCGCAAGATGCTTCAGATACGCAAGCGCATCGGCAAAGCCCGCGGGCGGCTTGTAGAACGGCAGGTGGAACCTGATGTGCTCGAAGTCAAGCAGCAGGTTGCACCGGTCCGCGACCTCACGGGTCCGCCGCACCGCGTCGGGCATGTCGGAGAAAACCCTGGCCATCTCCCGCTGCGAGCGGAAGTAGAGCTCGCCCGAGCTCATCTTCATCCGGTTCTGGTCGGACAGCTTCTTCCCCGTCTGGATACAGACCAGCGCGTCGTGGGCGCGCGCGTCGTCCGGCCGCAAGTAGTGACAATCGTTGGTGGCGACAATCGGGATGTCGAGCGTCGAGCCCAGTTCGCGGATTCCGGGGATGATCTTCTCCTGGTCGGCAAAGCCCGCCCGCATCACTTCCAGGTAGAAGTTATCCTGCCCGAGTATCTGCTGGTACTGGGACGCGGCCTGCATCGCGCGCTCCGGGTCTTCCCGGCGCAGGTAGTAGTTCACCTCGCCCTTGAGACAGCCGGACAACCCGATGAGACCGTCCGCGTGTTCTGCCAGCAACTCCTTGTCAATCCGCGGCCGGTAGTAGAACCCCTCCAGGTACGCCCGTGTCGTCAGCTTCATCAGGTTGTGGTAGCCGGTCTCGTTCCGGCAGAGCAGGGTCAGGTGGAAACTCGCCTCGTGGACTTCGGCGTCGGGCTTCTTCTCGGTGCGGGAACGCGGGGCCACGTACACCTCGGCGCCGATAATCGGCTTCACCCCGACCTTCTGGGCCGCCTTGTAGAACTTGATAGCGCCGAACATGTTGCCGTGGTCGGTAATCGCCAGGGACGGCATCCGAAACTCGGCCGCCAGCTTGACCAGCCCCTCGACGCTCGAGGCGCCGTCAAGCAGGCTGTACTCGGTGTGGTTGTGGAGGTGGACGAAATCCACGTCCGCGGGCTTCGGGGTCATGAACCTATAATGCGGAATCGAGCCGGTAAGTCAAGAACGGGCGTCGGACATGTCCGACGTGTCTGACGGGTCAGACAGGCCCGTGCTACGGCTTCTGCTCGAACTCGAGGTGGAGTTTGAGGCGCGGGCCGGGGAACTCGGGGGGCAGGGGGGGCAGTTTGTCGGTCACGAGCAGCGCCCGTTCGCAGGACGCATCGTAGGCAGCGTCGCCGGACTTCTTCTCCACCTTCACGTCTTTGACCGTCCCGTCACGCTCGATGTCGAACACAACCGTGGCCGTGAGCACCTTTGCCTGACCCGCATAGGGATTGAGCCAGTTGTCGGACACCCGGGTCAGCATCGCGTTCAGGTAGTAGGAGTAGCCCAAAGCCTCCGCGCCCTCGACCCCGACGCCGAGCCCCTGCCGTTTGAACGTACCCGAACCTGAGCCGCCGCCGCCCTTGGCCGGTGTCTTGGACTGGGCTGTGGACTGCGCCTTGGCCTGCGACTTGGGCTTGCTCTCGACCAGCGTCGTACCCTGAGCCCCGGCCTGCGGCAACGGCGTACCGCCGCCGCTCACGACCGAGACCGAAAAGACTATCGGCCGTCGCGTGTCCCGGACCGCGCGACTCATGCCCACCAGCGCGGCAATGCCAACAACGAGGACGTGGCCGGCAAAGGAGAGCAGGAAGTCGCGTCTCACAGTTCGGAGGGGTCCAGGGGTTCACGGGTTCCGGGGTTCAGGGGTCCGGACACGACCGGGGGCACGCGTATGGCGTGACGCGTATCGCGCTCCTCAGCGCGGCAGCGCCACGAGTCCGATGTTCGTAATGCCCTGCTCGCGGATGTCGCCGAGAATGAGCATCATCGTGCCGTAGTCAACGTGCTTGTCCGCCCGCAGGTACACGCGGTCATAGCTCCCGCGGCTGAGCTGGTCCGCGAGCGCCTTGGCAAATCCCGCGACGGTCGTCACCTTCTTGCCGACGAATACCTCGCCGTCGGTCTTGATGCTGACCTCAATGCCTTCCTGGGTTTGAGGCTGGACTGAGGACGTACGCGGCAGCTCCAGGTCAACGCCCTGGTTCCGGCTGAACGCGGTCGAGACTCCGGCAATCAAGAAGATAACCATCAATGTGAAGCTCACGTCGGCCAGCGCGGTGATGTTCATCTCGGCCATGTACTTCAGCCGGCGTTCCTTCACTGGCCCTTCCTCTGCTCGACCTGTGATGAGACTATCTCGCGGCGCATGATTCCGGTCAGCTCCGACTCGAACCGCTCCATGTCCCCTTCCAGTTCGTGCGCTTTACCCACGAAGTAGTTGTAGAACAGCGCGGCGGGAATCGCCACGACCAGGCCCATGACCGCGGTAATCAGCGCGTCGGAGATGCCCGGCGCAATTGTCTGTAGTGTCGGTATCTGGGTTCCGCGCAAAGTCATAAACGTGACTAGCACGCCCTGCACCGTACCCAGCAGACCCATGAACGGGGCGACCATGGTGGTAATCGAGAGGAACGCGAGTGAGCCCTCAATCTTCGCCACCTCGCGTGAAGCCGCCCGTTCCATCGCCTCGGTGATATTCGGAATCATATGCTGCAGCAACTCGGGTCCGGCTTGGGAATTGCCGAACTCAGCTCGCAGCGCGTTGAACTCCTTCACCCCGGCCAGCAACAAGCTGGACAGGGGCGAATGCCTGAGCCGCTGCGCCACTTGCTCGTAGTCGCCAAGCCGGGTCCGGAGCCCCCACGTGCTGAGAAACTGCCTAGTCTGTCGCGACGCCCGGCCGAGGGTTCGGAACTTGCGCAGGACTATCGCCCAACTCGCGACCGACATCAGGACCAGCGCTATCACGTCGACCAGCGCGAAAGGTCCGGCGTGGATGAACGGGCCGAGGAACCCGGGGCTCGCGCCCGTGGTCGGCACCATTATCTACTGCTCCAGGACGCGCAGCCGGTCCTGCGCCAGCTTTGCCTCGTTAGAACCCGGGTACTCCCTCACGACTTTGCGGAACTGGTTCTTCGCCTCCGGTTTCCGGTCCTGGGCCAGGAACACCAGCCCGAGCTTGTACTCAGCCGCCGGCACCTTATTGCCCCGCGGGTACGCCATCACTACCTGCCGAAACCCAACCTCGGCGCTGTCCAGCTTGCCCAGCGAGTAGAAACACTCTCCAATCCAATACTGGGCGTTGTCCGCATTGTCGGTCTGGGAGAAGGACCCCAGATACTGCCGGAATTCGCTGATTGCCACGTCATACTTACCACGCGTGAAGTCGAGATATGCCGTGTTGTATAGCTGGTCTTCCGCGACCCCGACCGTATCCACCGACCTCAAGCCCGAATCCGGTCTCGGCGTCGAGTCGGCCGCGGTCGGCGTGATGTCTCCGCGCCCCGCCCCGACCCGACGGCTGATTCGGTCGAGCCGGTCGCCGAGGTCGGCCAGTTGCGCGTCAATCTGGTCCAGCCGCGCCTGCTGTCCTTCCGCTTCGGTCAGGACATCGGCGCGCAGCTTGGCCATATCCTGGTCGTGGCGCTGCTGCCCCTGCTCGACCCGCGCCAGCCGCGCGTCCACCGAATCGAGCACCTGCCCCCGACGCACGAACTCGCGCTGGAATCCGCAGCCCGCAAACAGAAAGGCGACCAGCAGGCCCGACGCCGCTGCCATGCCGAAGCTGGCTGCGCGCCTGTGCCTACTGGCCGCCATCAATCATCTGGTCTGGGTGAAGCCTCTACTGAGCCGGCTTGAACTCGCAGCGCCGGTTCAGCTCGAACTGCTTTTCGTCCTGCGTTACAAGCTTCTCCTCGCCGAAGCTGATAGTCGAGAACATGCTCATGTTCGCGCCCAACTTCACGAGATAGGATTTCGCCGACTCGGCCCGACGCATGCCCAGCGCCATGTTGTATTCAGACGTGCCGATCGGGTCGCAGTAACCCTCGATGGTCACCTGCGTACCGGTCGCCTTCTTAAGTTGGTCGTAGTCGCCCGCAAGAATCGTCGCATCACCGGCCCTGACGTCCGACTTGTCGAAGTCGAAGTGAATCGCGGCCAGGCTCAGCGCGACCTTTACGGGTTCAATCGGCTTCTCGCTCATCGTGTCCGGCGGCGGAGGCGGCGGTACCGGCTCCGGCGGGACGACGCACTTCTTGGGGCAGCCGACCATGGTCAGCACGAGCAGCGTGCCCAGGAAGACGGTCAGGATCTTGGCTGTGTTCTTCATCTGCATTCCTCCGTGTTTTTCATCACCGACATTACCTGCAACTTCGTCAAGACCCGGCCTTGTATGCCAGCCGGCCTGACCTGCTGATGGCATTTCCTGATGCAGTAATCTACTGCTACTCTAACTGCCTGTCAAGGTTAGCCTTAGTCCCATCTGACGCCGGACGGTTCGCCCCGGCCGCGCCCGCGCCGCCGCCGATTCTTGACTCTTGGTCGCAGTCGCCTAACATCTACCCCGAAATGGATACTCCCTGATGGGCCGCAAGGCCAGACCCGCGATGACCGGCCTCGCCGCCCTGGGCGCGAGGCTCAAGCAGATTCGACTGCAGTCCGGCCTTTCCCAGATGAAGCTCGCCAGGCTGATTGGCTTCGACCCCGCCCACGGTTACAAGTACATCCTGCGCCTCGAAAAAGGGCAGGTTCCCAATCCGACGCTGCGAACGATTGCCGCCTGCCTCGAAGCCTGCGGCACAACCTGGCAGGCC
>CAIVTL010000157.1 GCA_903908785.1 Caldifarciminota bacterium
CGCTCCCCGGATTTCGCGCTGGTCGACGATTTCGCCGACGAGTGCTTCATGCCCCTGACGGTCGGCGGCGGCGTACGCAGCGTCGAGGATGTACGGAGGCTGCTGGAAGTGGGCGCCGACAAGGTCGCCATCAACACCTCGGCCGTTGAGTCCCCGGAGTTGGTGACGGCGGTCGCCAGCCGATTCGGCTCCCAGTGCGTGGTGGTTTCCATCGATTTCAAGCTCCACGCGGATGGACGCTACGAGGTCTATACGCACTCCGGGACCAAGCCGTCGGGCCTCGACCCGGTCGACTTCGCCAAGGCCTGCCAGTCACGTGGGGCCGGAGAAATTCTGCTCACATCCATCGACCGCGACGGCTTCATGACCGGCTACGACCTCACCCTGACGCGCCAGGTCAGCGAAGCGGTCAACATCCCGGTCATCGCCTCCGGCGGCGCCGGCAATTACGAGCATATGGCCCAGGCTCTCTTCGACGGCAAGGCCAGCGCCGTGGCCGCCGCGAGCATATTCCATTACACCGAGCAGACCCCGCTGGAAGCCAAGAAACACCTCCATACCAAGGGCCTGGCCGTCCGCCTATGAGACGGGTATTCATCGTGCAGGCCCGGATGGCCTCGACACGGCTGCCGGGGAAAGTCCTGCTCGATCTCGCGGGACGACCCATGCTGGCCCAACAGCTCCGACGCCTCAAGTCCTGCAAGACCGCTGACGAGATCGTGGTGGCGGCCACTACCAACGCGGCGGACGACCCTCTCATCGAGCTGGCAGGCAGCGAAGGCGTGCGCTGGTTCCGCGGCAGCGAGACCGACGTCCTTTCCCGCTATCTCGGTGCTGCACGCGAGGCACAGGCCGAACTCATCGTGCGCATCACCTCTGACTGCCCCCTCATCGACCCCCAAGAGAGCGACCGCGTCGTGACAGCTCTGCTGGAGGCCGGACCGGTCTGCGACTACGCCGCGAACATCCTGCGCCGAACGTTCCCGCGCGGCCTGGACACCGAAGCGTTCTGGAGAGAAACCCTCGAACGGGTCGCCCGACTCGCCGCCTCCCAGCCGGCGCGGGAGCACGTCACGACGTTCCTGCTCAAGGAACATCCCGAGCTCTTCAAGACCTTCTCGGTGACCGACGAGCAGGACAACTCCGACCTGCGCTGGACCGTCGACACCACGCGAGATTTGGCGTTGATGCGCCGCCTCTATGCGGAACTGGAACTCGGCAGCCGCCTGCGGCCTTACCGAGAAATCCTAGACCATGTACGCAGGAACCCGGAACTCATTACAATCAATGCTGATGTCCCGCAGAAGGAAGTCTAAGCTGACGTCGCGTAATCCTGCCCCAAAGACCACTCCCTCCTGAGATCATAGCCGCGGGTTCTGCTTCATCTGCAGATAGACCCCTGGCATGACGACATTGCAGTTCTTACATAAGGGCTTGAACTCTCTCGTATCTATACTCCGCCGAAGTTCCTGGTATCCTGCGTTGTTCCAGATGTCCGGCAGGATGTGCTGGTGGATATTGCCGAGCATGCAGGCGCTGGTCAGGTCATAACAACAGGGAACCACATCTCCGTTCCAACGGATGGTGATGGTACTGCGGACATGGTCACAGCAGTTCCTTGGTGCCCCGCTCATGCGCGCCTCGGCGAACGACCAGTCTTGTACGCGAAAATGCGGCCACACGCTCGCCCAGACTGACTTGAATTCGATCTCCTCCTTCCCACCCATGATTCCCCTCAAGACGTAACCGGGA
>CAIVTL010000158.1 GCA_903908785.1 Caldifarciminota bacterium
CCAGTGCCAGACCTTGGTTCCTTCGCCGATTACCACGTCCGCCTCAACGACCGCGGTCGGATGCACGAAGGCCCTCGTCTGTTGCCCGAGTTCCGCCCCCGCACTTCTGCAATCTGCAATCTGCAATCTGCAATCTGACTTCGCCCGCACTGCGGCGGAGGTCCTCGTCGCGGTCGGCGCGGCAATCAAGGTCTGGACGCCGCCTCCGACGGAACGCACCATCCGCAATCCGCTCTCCTCAATCCCGACTTCTGCATTCTGACTTCTGGTCTCTGACTTCGTCAGGTGTACCGTCCCATGCCCGTTCCCGCCCGGTGGCCGGACATTCACCATCCGCCCGCCCTGGCGCAGCGATTCCTCGGCCGCGGCGAGCACCCGGAGCACCGCCAGACCTTCGCGGCCGTCGGTGCGCGCCGGGATTCGGTCCAGGCAGCACTCCAGGAAATGTTCACACTCAACCTGCAGCGGCTCGCTCGCCGGAATCGCGACCGCCTGCCGCTCACCCTTTACCGCCACCGGTATCTTGCCCGCGTGCCACTCGACCTTGTGCGCGTAGGTCACCAACTTGTCGGCCGGGCTCGAATCATCAAACACCGCCATCTGCTCGCTGCCCACGACCACCAGCCGCTGCTCCTTGAACGGATGCAGCCACGAAACGAAAGTGTGGGCCTTAACATTGTTGGGGAATTCGATGGAAGTCAGGGTCACGTCCGAGATGCCCCGCTGCAGAAACGCTTCACCGTGCGAGGAGACGAAGAGCGGCTGCTCGCCCAGCAGCGCCAGAATCACCGAAATGTCGTGGGGCGCGAAGCTCCAGAGGATATTCTCTTCGGTACGCAACTTGCCCATGTTCAGCCGGTTGGAGTAGACGTATTCGACCCGGCCGAGCGCGCCGGATTCAATCATCTCGCCGAGCTTGAGCACCGCCGGGTGATAGCGCAGGATGTGGCCGACCATCAGAACTCGGTCCCGCTCCTCGGCCAGCGCCACCAGTTCCTCGCCCTGCGGAACCGCAAGCGCCAGCGGCTTCTCGACGAACACGTCCCGGCCCGCTTCGAGCACGGCCCGGCCGACCTCGTAGTGCGTGGCCGCCGGTGTTGCCACCACGACCGATGTCACGGCCGGGTCGGCCAGCACTTCATCGAGCCCGCCATACCGGCGCACCGGGTCCGACAACCCGAGGCTCGTCAGCCGGCCCGGAAACGTGTCGCACACCGCGTGCAAAGCACCGAGCTGGTCAAACACCCGCACCAGGTTCTTCCCCCAGTAACCGGTCCCGACGACCGCTACATTTCGCTTCATTCTAACTCCTTCCCGTTGAAACCCCGACCCGACCGGCAACGCTCGACCGCGACGTCGAGATGCCGCCGGTTCCTTTCTGACTGATTGTGACAGTGGCTGCGCCCGAAATGCGGCCAAACGCGTTGGCCCTCCCGAACGACCGTTCGGTTGACGTGGTCTTGGACAGGTTCGACCAGCCGGTCATACCGGCTCCCCCGGACACGTAGCGCAAACTACTCCTTCCAGATTTCTGCGGCCGCCTTGACGGTCGCCTTCCTCGGACGAGATTACCGCATCGCGCTACTTAGTTGCCTCAGCATCCCTCCTGCCTTCTCTCGGAAACTGACGCAGTTACATTATACCGGCAACTACCGAATATGTCAAGCTCTTACGACCCAAACCCGTCAAGTCCGGTGCGACAATCGAAGGGAAATCACCGCCCGCCACTCGGGCCTCGTCCTCGGTCAGATGACCGTCCGTGCCCGGGCTTGGGCTGGAGCTTGCGCTCTCGACGGCTCGCGGCTGGAGGTCATCCCGGCCGGGCGCCCCTTTACCGGTGCGCTAGCTCGACTTGTGCGGCAACTGGGGAATCAGCCAGGAGAGGAACGCGTCCTCGCTCCGGGTCTGGAGCATGATTCGTCCCGGGCCGGTCAGTTCGCAGACCAGCCCCTCGCCGCTGAACAGCGTTGACTTCAACCCGCCGACGCGCTTGACCTCGTAGTGCACGGTCTCATCAAAGCAAACCATGTGGCCGGTATCAACCGTGTACTTCTGGCCTGCGGCCAGAATGACCTCGTGAATCGCGCCGTAGCTGGAAACGAACAGCTTGCCGGTCCCGCTGATTTTCAGCAGGAACAACCCTTCCTTTGATATGAACGTCTTCGCCCCGCCCCACTTCGTGTCCACGGTGATTTCCGGCGACGACGCGATGAAAGCCCCGGACTGGGCGTACACGGTCTGCCCTTTCAGTTCGATAAACGCCATGTCGCCGGGCATGGTCGGTGCGAATGCAATCTCGCCCGCCTCGTTCGCCCGGAAGTTATTGACGAAGAAGCTCTCGCCGCCGAGCACGCTCTTCTTCAGCGCGCCCCACACCCCACCCTTCATCTTCGTCTCGATTGCGATGCCCGAAGACATGCTCACCATTGCCCCGGCCTCGGCAGTAATCACCTCGCCCTTGGCCAGGCTTATCTTCAGCAGCGAGAAGCTCGGACGGTACAGAATCTCATGAACCATGGTCACACTCCTCTTCTGGTTTCGCCGGTTGCCCGGTCTTGCCAATGTCAGTATAGACCGCAGACGCCCCCGCGTCAAACCGCCGGCGCAGCTCGGTAGTATGCTTATCTGTGTGTAACTTGCGTAGTGAAAAAGGGTCGGGCCGGGTGTATCCTTTAGGCTCGACCGAAGTGTGTGTGTAACGTTCTCAAACCATGGAGGATAAACCCATGCCCGAGCC
>CAIVTL010000159.1 GCA_903908785.1 Caldifarciminota bacterium
GAGCCGGAGGACGAGAAAGAACGCGCGGCGGACGATACGCTTGTTCATCTTTGACACGCCGGCGCGACGCTCGGTAAAAACGATGGGCGTCTCTTTAATGCGGAAGCCCTTGCGCCAGATAGTGAAATCAATCTCAATCTGGAACCCGTACCCGTCTTCTTTGAGCTTGTCGAGGTCGATGCCGGCCAGGGTCTCGCGCCGGTAAGCCTTGAATCCGGCGGTGAGGTCCCGTATCGGGACGCCGGTGACCTTCCGCGCGTACATGCAGGCAAAGAACGAGAGAAGCAGCCGCTTCATCGGCCAGTTCACGACCGACACGCCTTCCGAGTAACGCGAGCCGATGACAAGGTCGTAGTCCTTCAGCAGCTCTATCATGACCGGCACTTTGTCCGGCGGGTGGGAGAAATCGGCGTCCATCTCAAAGCAGTAGTCGTACCCGTGCTCCAGCACGTACTTAAAGCCGAGCACGTATGCCGTGCCCAGTCCCATCTTGCCCGGCCTGCGGACCAGGTGAATCCTCGGGTTCGCTGCCGCCATGCGTTCGACCATGCCGCCGGTCCCGTCCGGCGAGTTGTCGTCAATCACCAGCGCCTCAAGTTCCGGGGACTTCGAGAGCACCTCCGGCAGGATACGCTCGATGTTCTCGGCTTCGTTGTAGGTCGGGAAGATTACAAGTCCGCGTGCCACGAGCAATATTAGGGAATCAGCCCAAGTGAGTCAAACCCGGCGCTACGGCTGGACTCTGAGCACCTGCAACTCTTCGTTCGCGCCGGCCAGTATGAAAAGGCCTCCATCGGGCGCCTGTGTTGCCGACACCATCGAGCCATATCCGGGCCCGTTGAACTCGCGCTGCCACTCGATGCCGCCCGTGGAGTCGAATTTGACCACGATGCCATCATCGGAGTCGGTCTCATTGGTTCTACCCACGACATAGCAGCCTCCGTCGCCGCCCGCGCACACGGAACAGCCGTCGGCCGGCGGATCATCGACTCGCTGGCTCCACTTCAAATCGCCGGTGCTGTCAATCCGAGCGCAAATGATCCGCGAGCCCGTCGCGGTGTAAACGCACCCGGCAAGGAAGAACCCGCCATTCGAAGCGGCGTCGGCCGCACGGAACTCAATCGAGCCAAGGCCGCTGTAGTCACGTGACCACAGTTTCTCGCCGGTCTCTGATATTCCCAGTCCGAAGTCGTCGCCGCAGATGAAGTACCCGCCGCTCCCCGCCCGGACGATGTCACGGAGCCACGGGTGTTGAGATGTCAATGAACAGGTGGTGGCCCATACGACATAACCCGCGGGCCAGGCCCGCTGCACAAAAGCCGTATTCCAGCCATGGCCTTCTCCGTCCATGACCACGGTCCCCTCTTCGGCCTCCGCGATGCAGCAGTGTTCGGTACCGTCAAGTTCCGGCCAGGTGTACTTCGTCACCAGATCGCCGTATGCTCGGATGGTGGCGAGAAATGGTGTTCCGTCATCAGGGGCATCGGTCCGACCGGAAACGACGAATCCGCCATCCAGGGCGGGTATGATGTCATCGGCCTCTGTCTGCGCCCCGATGATAAACGACCGGGTCCAGAGCGTGTCGCCCTCGTCATCGAGCCGGAGCAGCCACACGCCTTCAGCCCGCGTCCATTTGTCCGTGATATTCGCAAGCACGACGTAGCCGGAATCGGGTGAGCGGACGATCGCCACCGGACTGACCAAGTCCGGGCCTGCGTAGGTGCGTTCCCATACTACGTACCGCGCCGGCCGGTCGCAGCCCGGTCCGGCAACCAAGCAGAGACCGACCAGAACGAGCAGTGACGACTTGGCTGCTACGTGCCTCACGGGCTAATCGTAGTCAACGTGCGCGCTCAGTCAAGGTTCGCCGGCCTCATGCGTTGCGCTTGGCTTTCAGCGGATGTGGCAGCTCCCGCCGCCGTTCTTCTGGAAGTACTTCTGGTGGTATTCCTCGGCTCGCCAGAAAGTCGAAGCAGGCACAATTTCAGTCACGACTGGCCCTTGGTACTTGCCCGACTTCTCGAGTTTCCCCTTTGACGCGAACGCGGCAGCCTGCTGCTCCGGCGAGTGGTAGAAAATGACTGAACGATACTGGGAACCGAAGTCCGGCCCCTGGCGATTGAGTGTGGTCGGGTCGTGCATTGCCCAGAACTCGTCCAGCAACTGCTCGTAGGTAACGACTGCCGGGTCAAAACACGACCTGCACCGCCTCCGCGTGCCCGGTCGAGTCCGAACAGACGTCCTTGTAGGTCGGCCTCTCGGTGTGCCCGCCGGTATACCCGACGGCAGTCGAGACAACGCCTTTGACTCCGTCAAACGACGCCTGCACTCCCCAGAAGCAACCGGCGGCGAAGGTTGCAGTATCTGCCTTTGTCATTCTTGTCCCTTTCTGTGCCTGACCACCTGGCTGCGAAGTCGCCACCCCAAGCAAGGCCCCGGCCAGCATCAATCCCACCACTGGTCCAACTGTCACTGAATTCTTCATCACTTCTTAGACTCCGGAAAACTGCCTTCGGCTGCATGCTTCCTTGCCGGCAGGGAAACTGGCCCGCCGACCGGTGCGTCGGGACACTCAGGATTGCAGCCACCAATGGCATGCCGATGCGAGCAGGACTTGCGGAAATGCCTTGACAGGAAACTACCGTTGCTGTAATATAGACTAGTTTGCGTTGCAGACTAGTATGAAATGCAGTAACTGCTGGAGGTGTCTATGACTTCTGTGTCCGAAGTGACTGACGCGCGGCGGCGAGTGCAGCGTGCTCTGAGTGAGGACGGGCTCGCCGAGATTGCGGCGGGTATGATCTTCATTTCTGCCGGCTTCTATTTCGCGGCGGGGAATCTCAAAGGCATGCCGGTCGTTATCTCACCCGGTATGCCGGTCGTTATCTCGCCCGCCATAATTGCGGCGCTCGCGCTGGGCGCAGCGGCGGTCGTGCGGCGCAAGCTCATCTACCCGCGTGTGGGCTTTGCGAAGCCGCGGACCGGCGGTACAGAGTTGACCGCGATAATACTTACTATCGGGCTGCTCGTGTCGGCCGTCAGCGCCTTCCTGGTGTTCGGCCGACACGCAGGCCCGGTTCACATCGAAGACTTGTACCTCGTCGGGCTGCGGGCAGTCGGCCTGGGCGCTGCGGTCGGCACCGGCGTGACCGCGTGGCGGACCGGGCTGGCGCGATTCTATCTCTACGCGGCCACCTTCATCGTATGCGCCGGGGCCGCGTGGCTGCTGCGCCTGCCGCGTGACGTCCAGATCCTGCTGGCGATGAGCGTGCCGGGGCTGGCGATGATCACACTCGGTGCCGTCGCGCTCGCCCGGTTCCTGCGCCGCTATCCCAAGCCCGCCCCAACGGAGAAACCTGATGGCGACGCCCGAGGCTGAGAACGACGACCTGCAGCCGCTGGCTGAAATCGACCGGGTAGTCCACGAACCTGCCCGGCTGATGATTCTCGCCTGCCTGACCGCGGTCGAGAGCGCCGATTTCCTGTTTGTCGCCAACCAGACTGGGCTCACGCGCGGAAATCTGTCATCCCACATGAGCAGGCTCGAAGAATCGGGCTACGTGAAAGTGAAGAAGGAGTTCGTTGACCGGATACCGCGGACCCTGCTGAGCATCACGAAGAAAGGGCGCGACGCCTTCCGGACGTACAAGCGGAACATGATGCAAGTCCTGAGAGACCTGCCGTGAACGCCTACTTCGCTACGACGACTCGGGCTCGGGCCGCTTCCTCTCCTCCCGAACGGGCTAGGTAGACCCCGGCCGGCAGGTTCCGGACGTCTATGACTGCCGTACCGCCATCCGCTGCACTGCGCGCGACTATGCGGCCGGTCCGGTCGTACAGGCTCACGAAACCGGACCGCATTCCGGGCGCCGACAGCCGGACGAAGTCGCGGCAGGGATTGGGCGAAGCCGTGATACGGCTCAATTCGAGGGCGACTTGCTCCGTGACCGCGTTCATGTTCTGCATGGCGATGCCCAGCTTGTACCCGGGTATCTGCGTGCCAATGAGCCAGAGGCCGTCGGCGGCGAAGATATCCGGGCAGGAGGAGCTGGACGACACGCCGCCGGTCGTCGTCACGTTCTCGACGGTCCAGTCGGTGCCGTTGTTCGTGCTCAATGCGTGCTTGAGCTCGGGCGAAGTCATCGTTGGGTAGAAGGCGATGTGCAGCGAATCGGTCCCGGGCTCGCGGCAGATGGCCGGCCGACAGGAGCTAGCACCGCCCGGGTCGATGGTTCGGAACACCCAATTCCCCGGTCCGTCGCGCCGCGCGAACTTGATGCTGGAGTTGGTCTCATTGTAGACGATGAGCGGCTGGTCATTGAGGCCGAGGCAAAGGTCCACCTGCCACCAACTCGATGCCACGTTTTCGACCAGCCAGGTCGCCCCACCATCCGATGAGTAGCAGTAGTTGGTGTTGCTCAGGGTGCCGACCGCGATGTGAGGATTGTCGGCCGAGTCCAGAGCAAGGGCCGCGCCGTATGGCGCACCCGCACCGGCGATGTCGTGAATTTCCCAGCCGGAGTCGGTCTTCACCGCGTAGCGCGTCTGCACGCCGTAGTACGTGTAGACGATGCAGGGCCGGTCGTGGGAATCAATCGCAAGGTCGGCGTCGTGGCAAACAAGCGGCTGGGACGTGCGCATCTCGACCATCTCGCGCTGCCAGGTTCCGCCCGGCGTACGCCAGGCGTGAATGCAGAACGAACCGACACTCGCCTCAATCGTGTAGGCAACGTGCGGCTGACCCGAGGAATCGAGTGCGAGACCGCCGCGGAACCAGCCGAGCGTGGCGTAGTCCGAACCGTAGTTCGGCGCGCTGTCCACGGTCATGACGGTCCATGTCCCGCCCATGTCGGTCGAGCGCGCGTAGCGGATGGCGGTGCGCGGCGGGGTCTGGCTCATCGAGAAGATGTAGCCGACGTGGAGAACCGGCGGCCGGGCGGCAACCGCGGTCCACCAGCCCCGGTCGCCGGCGCCGGCAGTGTCGACCGGCGCGGTCTGCCAGAGGGCGGAAACGGAAGAGGCAAACAGGCCAAACATGATGATTGCGTATAGTTTCTTCATTGAATCTCCTCCCGATGATTCTAGAAGGGCGCAACCGGCTGTCAAACGCGGGCGCAAGGCTTTGACTAGCGCCGGCGGTCGGCTATCATTGCAGACCAACCAAGGAGACATGGAATGCGTACGATAGTTCTGTTTGTCGCAACCGCTTGCATAGCTTTCTCCCAGCCGTTCGGCTGGGACGTGGTCAGCATGTCACCGGGCATCTTCTGCAACGACATGCAGTTCCTGGCCGACGGCCAGCACGGTTGGGTCGTCGGCGCAGTCAGCGCCACCAGCACCATGCACGGCCAGGTGCTTGCCACCACCGACGGGGGCTCGACATGGAACAACGTGCCTTACCCGGAGTCGAGTTCAGTCGGCCCGGAAGGCGTATTCTTTGTCAGCGCGGACACCGGCTGGATTGTCGGTGCGAGCGGATACATCAGCGCGACCCATGACGGCGGCCTGACATGGACCCGGCAGACCAGCCCGGTCTCACGAAAACTGCACCGCGTCCACTTCGCGAGCAGCATGGTCGGCTGGATTACGGGTGGCTGGCAGGACGGCACTTCGTTCCTCGTGCTCAAGACCACGAACGGCGGCGCGAACTGGCAGGACCTGAGCTTCGGCTCAAACTGCTACTCGTGTGAGGACGTCTGGTTCGCGGACTCGCTGCACGGCTGGATTACCGGCCAGGATGCGTCCATCAACCCGTTCATCCAGCACACGACCGACGGCGGCGCGACGTGGGCCGCGCAAACGCCGAACCTGCCCACCGGCGCCGGGCCGGTCTCTTCGGTCTGCTTCCCGACCCCGCTCATCGGCTGGGCATCTTCTTCGAGTATCTACCAGGCCCCGGCCGGCTCGATACTGCACACGACCAACGGCGGCGACTCGTGGTATGTACAGGCGAGCACCAACATGCACTACAACTACTACCTGGATGCTCCCGATACCGCGCACGTGGCCATCATTTCGACGCAGGTGCTCTCGCCTGCCGGGGCCAAGGTATTCGTCTCCACGAACGGCGGTGCGGGCTGGACATCCAGCGCGCTTCCGACCTTCGAATACGCCGGCGGGTGCCAGTACCGAGGCACGAACGTCTGGACCGCGCAGAACTACGGCCAGGTACTGCACAGCTCGAACAACGGCTCGAACTGGTCGTGGCAGCACTACGCGCCGTCATGGAACGCAATCGGCTGGCGCAACGAGACCGATGGCTGGGTCATCACCGGCTCGAACGCAGGAGTCGGGTACGCACTCAAGACTACCGACGCCGGCCTCACCTGGACCCAGGACCCGAACTGCCCGGGCGGAACCAAGATGCGCTGGGTCGATGCCGACCATGGTTTCACCCTCATGGAAGGCAATAGCGCGAAGCTCCTTCGCACGACCGACGGCGGCGCCAACTGGGCGCAGTTCGCCATCGGTGGTTCCAACTGGATAACCGACATCAGTTTCCCGACCAAGGACTCGGGCTGGGCCTGCGGTTCCAACGGCACGGTGCGATTCACGAGTAACGGCGGCGCAAGCTGGACCGCGCAGTCGCCGGGCGTTTCGCAGTACGTATCCGGCGTCTCAATGGTCACGTCGCGCGAAGGCTGGATATACGGCGGCTACGGCGGAGCCCAGGGTTTCATCCGCCACACCACCGACGGCGGGCAGAACTGGGTGGCCCAGTCGCCGTCGCCGGCGAACCACTTCACGTGCGGCTACTTCCTCGACAATCTGCACGGCTGGCTCGGGACCTACAACAACAACATCCACGCAACCACCGACGGCGGCACCACATGGCAGGTCCCAGGCCAGGTAACGCACACCTATCATCAAGACATCATCTTCGCAAGTCCATCAACCGGCTGGATGGCGGTGGGCGACAATTCCGACGAGGGCGGTCTCGGCTACGTGTACCAGACCACGAACGGCGGCATCACCTGGACCCCGGAGTTCACGTCGCCCTGGCCCTCCGGTGTGATGAACGGACTCGCGCTCAACTCCAACGGCAACCGCTGGGCCTGCGGCTCGAACGCCACATTGCTCAGGAACACCGAATCGGGCATCGTGGCCGAGCGACCACTACCAGACGTCACACCCGCAGCGCTGACCGCGGCGCCGAATCCGTTCCGTTCCTCGACCGTCCTGCACTTGTCCACTGGACCACTTGACCACTCGACCACTCGCGTCTACGTCTTCGACGCCTCCGGTCGCCTGGTCCGTTCCTTCTCCTCTCTCCTCCCTCCTCTCTCCTCCCTGACATGGAACGGCACCGACGCGGCGGGCCGGCCGGTGACGCCGGGCGTGTACTTCTGCCGGCTGACCGGCGCGGGCCGGCCGGCAGAGGTCAAGCTCATTCGAAGCAGAAAGGAGTAGTGAATGCCCAGGGCCAGGAAAGACAAACTCAGGCTGGTGACGTATTGCGGACTGCACTGCGACCTGTGTTCACAGCGCGGTCGGATTCCGCTTCAGTCGGCAACTCTCAGAGACACCATGCGCAAAGAGGGCTGGGAACTCTGGGGCAACACGATACCCGGGTTCAAGGAATTCTGGCAGTTTCTCGGAGGCATGTCCGACCCTGCCAAGTCCTGTCCCGGCTGCAGGCAGAGCGGCGGGCCGCCGTTCTGCGGCATACGAAAGTGCGCTCGCGGGAAAGGTCTCGACCTGTGCATCGAGTGCAAGGAATGGCCGTGCGACCGGATCAAGGGCCTTGCCGCCGGCTACGTCACCCTGATTCCTGATTCTGAGCGGCTCAAGCGCATCGGTGTCGACAAGTGGCTGAAGGAACAGGAAGCGAGGGCCGCGACCGGGTTCTGTTACTGTGACGTCCGCTGTCACCCGTACACGATTCCGGACAAGTGAGGCAGGGCAGTGCCGGTGGAGAAATCGAACAAGGCAACAAGGGAGCGAACATGAAGACGAAGTCGATTCGACAACAAGCAACGGTCAAGGGCGCAACTCCGCACGAACTCTATGAAACCATCATGGACTCACGCCGGCACGCGAAGTTAACCGGCGACAAGGTGAAGATGAGCCGGAAGGTCGGCGGCAAGTTCACGGCCGGTGGCGGGTGGATTGACGGCATGAACGTCGAGTTAGTGAAGGACAAGCTCATCGTGCAGGCGTGGCGCGGGAACGACGACGACTGGCCGGCAGGCTACTACTCCGCGGTGCGGTTTGGCTTCACGAAGGTCCCCGGCGGAACGCGGCTCGATTTCCTGCATTCCGGTGTTCCTGCCGTCGCCTACGACATGATTCGCGACGGCTGGCGCGAGTACTACTGGGA
>CAIVTL010000160.1 GCA_903908785.1 Caldifarciminota bacterium
CCATCTGTGGTTAGTCGGTCAGGTCGTCCGGTTTTCGTGGCTCCCTATATCGGGATTCGGGCTGGCGTCAGTCTGACCCGGTCCGCGCACGTCGGACCGGATTGCAGCCCCCCTGCCGGCAGAACCGGCCCGAAGGCCGGTTCTGCGATAGAATCCGGGACTGTCTACTTCAGGACAATCGCCTTGCCCGAAACCGCTTCGCCGTCAACGACCAGCCGATAGAAGTAGGTTCCATCGGCAACACGCCGGCCACGGTCGTCCGTGCGGTTCCAGGCGGCGGTCCGCTCGCCGGGTGTGACCATGCCGCGGACAAGCGTCTTGACCAGGGAGCCGGTCGCATCGTACACGCCGAGCTCGACGTTGGCCTGACGGCCGACGTAGTAGCCGATGCTCGCGCGGTCGCGGACCAGGCTGGGGCTCGCCTTGTACAGCGCGTATGGCGCCTTCGGGTTGGGGCCCTCAACGCCCTGGACGATGGAATCGAAGATCATCCGTCCATAGTACCGCGGGTTAGCCCACCGGGCCATGGTCAGGCTCTGGGGCCACCAGCCGGCATATGTCCCGAGGTTGTCGAATGCGGTATACTGGAAGTAATGGACGGTGTCGCCGGGGTTGATATTGTACTGCCACTTCTCAGCGCCGATGGGAATCTTGGCCTCGAACTGCAGGTGCCCGCTAACGAGCGAGCTGGCGCTCATCGCGCTCGGTGCCACGCCCATTTCCCAGGTGTTCGGGAGGGTGTCCAGCAACGCGCGGTACAGGACTTCGTCGCCCCCGACGAACTCAACCCAGTGGTTGCCTTCGCTCGAATCGCTTGACCACTTGCCGTCATTGTCCTCATCCATGAACGGCCCGAACTGGTCCCAATCGACGCGGCTCGTCCGGTTGGGACAGTCCATCGCGAAGTAGACGAAGCCTGCGGCGAAGTCGTAGAGGTAGTAGGCGATGTTCGAGCCGGCCGGCTGCGGGGTGCCGCCGCGGCCCGCGAGGTCGCTAATATCGTACATGATTGAGGCCGACCATTCCTCCGGGGTGATGTTCCCGTCGATGGTTGGTGCGAAGGAATTCAGCCGATGAACCCGGATGGTATCGGAGAACACCGCGCCCGTGACCGTCGTCGTACCGGTGCAGGTGTCGTTGCCCGGGTTCACGTCGCTGCCCATGGCAGTGAACATCGTCACGCTGTAGGTAGCTCCGGCCGGGCCGGGGTTCCAGTTCGGCGAGAAGCTGAAGCTGCCTTCGGCGCCGGGCGGGAGCGGACCGGGCCGAACCGCGCTGGCCGAATAGACCCGGGTCGCGCCCGAGTCGATCCAGCAGGTCATCGGGATGGCGTTCTCCATGTTCGCGCCGAAGTTCTTGAGCTTCGCCGCCGGCGTTACCGCATTCGAGCCGACGTGGCTGCCCGGCGCGATGATTGCGGTTACACCAACGTCGTGGCTGGGCGGAGGGACGAGGTTGAAACGCATGCAGAAAACCTCGTCCGGCGTGCTTTGTCCGAGTTGGAGCAGGAAGGTATCCCGCCACATCTCGCAGCCGCCACCCATGTCCCACCCGGCCGCGTTGAAGCTGTCAACCACGTTGTAGCTGAAGTTCATCTTCAAGGTCGGGCTGGCACCGGCGACGCCGGCCTGGGTTACCCAGAAGCACTGCCGGAGCGTATCCACCGCGATACCATAGGACGAGGCCATCGTGGCGGCGGACCTGACCTCGTGGCCGTTGGCGCCGGTGATTGAGAACTTGGCCATCGGTGAAGTGTTGAAGTCGCAGGTCCAGCAGGAGTCCTCAACCGGGCTGTAGCCGAAACCGCGCACCGTGCCGAGGTAACCCGACACGATGTAGGTGTTCTTCGGCACCGTATCATCGGCATCGTAGACGTGGTAGGTCTGGTTGTCGAAACCGGCGAACACCTCACCGGTCGAGGCTTTCCACGCCATGTCGCGGATGCCCCAGCCGGACGTGCCAGTCTGCGGGAAACTGCCAACCAGCGGGCGGGCCGGGTCTTTGATATTGTAGATATCGATACGCAGTTCGGACTGACCGCACGAAACCCACATCAGTGTGTCCTGAACCGGCGTCACGCCGATGCTGTAGGTCGTGGTCAGTTGCTTCCCCCATTCCTTGGTGGGCGGGTCGTCCATGGTGCAGAACGACCCGTACGGTGCCCGGGCCGGCGCGGCCGTGTTCACGTCGTTCACGACCGCGGTTCGGGACGGTACGTTCGCCGGGCCGGTCGCAAGGGCCATACCCAGCATCAGACATAGCAGCATGGCGTTCGTCTTCAAGTTCATCTCCTAAGTAAAAACTTCCGCTCTCAGAATTCCATTGGGACGCTGTCCCGGCTCGGTTGCCGCGACAATTCCGACAGCAGTCTAACAGCCTGACACGGGCTGTCAAGCCGAGCAATTAGAACGCAGAACCGGCCCGAAGGCCGGTTCTGCGTTGCGATTCGAGACGGACTACTGCAGGACGACGGTCTTGCCCGAAACCGACTTGCCGTTAACGGACAAACGGTAGAAGTAGGTGCCGCTGGCAACCCGGCGGCCTGACTCGTCGGTCCGGTTCCACGTAGCGGTCCGGGCACCCGGGCCCATCGCGCCGTCAACCAGAGTCCGAACCAGTGTGCCGCTGGCATCGTAGATGCCGAGGCTCACGCGAGCCGCCTTGCTTAGCGAGTAGCTGATATGAACGAGGTCGCGGAACAGGGTCGGATACGCCCAGTGCGACGAACCGACCTGGACCTTAAGACCTTCCTCGATGCCGGTCTGGATGATGGTGCCCAACTGGACATTGGGCAGAATCGCCGCGCCATAGCCACCGGCAGCCCAGATCAGGTTGTTGTGGATATCCGCGCCCAGCGAACGGGCGGCGGTCATCATCGTGTGGTCGGCGTGCCAGGTGCCGTCCGACAGGTCGTAGCGCCAGCAGGCGTTCACAATCGTGCCCGCGCGGTATCCGCCGAACACGTAGATATTCTCGCCGTCGGTCGCATCGTAGGCCACAGCCTTGCCCCAGCCCTGGGTGGACGGCATTGAGTCGACCACGTTCGTCCAGGTGTTGCCGAGGACCGAGTACTTCCAGACCGTGCCGCGCGTGGAGGTGTAGTCGTTGGCCGACATGCCGCCGATGACGTAGATGGTGTCGCCGAAGCGGGCACTCATCACGTTCCTGCGACCCTCGGGCATGTTCGCCATACGATCCCAGGTGGCGGTCGTCGTATTGTAGCGCCAGCAGGAGTCGAGCGGGCCCGCGGTGCCGTCCGGGCTACCGCCGAAAACGTACACCC
>CAIVTL010000161.1 GCA_903908785.1 Caldifarciminota bacterium
CGGGCAAGACAGTGATAGCGCAGGGCATGAGCATCAGCCCGAACCCGCTGGCCTCCGGCTTCGCGGTGCTGCGCTACGGCCTGCCCAAGGCCGGGTCGGCCGCGCTGAGCGTTTACAACGTGACCGGTCAGATGGTCATGGCGCAGACGCTTGCAGCGGGCCGCAGCGGCGCGGTGAACCTGGACCTGCGGCATCTGAGCAACGGTGTGTATCTTGTGAAGTTCTCCAGTGAGGGCTTTGCGAGTTCGCAGAAGCTCGTGGTGCAGCGCTAGGGTATAAGACCTATAGGTCCTATGGGACCTATTCAGAAGCAGCAGGGGCGGGCCTCGTGCCCGCCCCTGCCGGTTGATTGCGTCCGGCGTTGACTTCGGCCCGGGGGTTGGTAATAATCTTGGCAACGTTCCGGCCGCGCGGGATGCATGGGTCTCCCGAGCGGCTGGAGTCCCGTTTCTTGGCGGGAAACGGGACCACAACTAGAGACGCCAAAGGAGAATGAGATGGCAAGACTCCCTGTTCTGATTGCGCTGCTGGCTATCACGTCAGCGGCATTCGGCCTGACCGGCGCGGCCGGAGTGCAGATACCTCCACCCGGTCCGGTTGTCCGTGACCAGGTAACGTCTGCGCCCGCGAGCGACGGGCCGTTCGCGGTCCGGGTCGGCATCGAGATAGCGATTGGCTCCAACGGCCGGTCCAAGTATGGTTCTCCGCCCAGCAACGCCTGCTACGAGATTGATTCACTCTGCAAGCTGCAGAGCGGCTGGACCAGCAAGATAATCACCTACGACAGCATCAACACCACAGCCAAGCTGGCCAACTACGATGTCATCGTAACCGGCGACGTCGGGTATGGTGACAACGACTTCCTTAACTATCAGGACACGCTGAAGAAGTGGGTTCGCAACGGCGGCGGACTAGTTACCCTCGGATGGTGTGTGTACGGCATCTCCGGCAAGACCGCCTACCAGATGGACTCGGTATGCGCGGTGAAAGCCATTTCCAACGGCTACGGATATGTCACGTCCGGAACTGTGCACATCACCAACAACTCGCACCCGATTACCACCGGCGTCAGCGATTTCAATGTCCAGAGCTTTGGCGAGTACGCTAACAACGACACCTGGCCGGGCGCGACCAGGCTCGGGAACTATTCCGGGGCGACCGGCTATTCCTCCATTGCCTGCCGGGCGGTCGGTAGCGGCAAGGCCGTGTACCTCGGCCCCATCTACTTCGGTACGTTCGGTTCATACGGCGACCGGGCGTACTACAGCGACGCCAATGCCCGGCTCCTGCTCAAGCAGGCGATTGAGTGGGCAGGGACGAACATTACCCACAACGTCGGCGTCAGCAAGATGCTCGCGCCGACCGGGACGATGGACTCGTCCGCCTCGGTCACGCCCGCCTGCTCGGTCTTCAACTCCGGCTCGTTTGCCGAGACCTACAAGGTCCGGTTGCGCATCGGCGCGTACCGTGACAGCGCGACTGTGGCCAGCCACGCGGCCGGTACTTCCCAGTACGTGACCTTCGCGAGTTGGACCGCCGGCGCCCGCGGCACCATCGTTGTTTCCTGCTCGACCGAACTCGCCGGCGACGCCAACAGCGGCAACGACAAGAGGACTGATTCGGTCAAGGTCGGGGTCAAAGACGTCGGCGTGACCCGCCTCATGGCTCCAACCGGGGCCGTGGACTCAGGCACAGCCGTAACCCCGGCCTGCTCGGTGTACAACTGGGGCACGGCGGCGGCGAGTTGCAGCGTCCGCATGAGAATCGGCGCGGGCTACGCCCGCGCGACCAATGTCGCCTCGCTCGCGGCGGGCGCGCGCGGCTACGTGACGTTCCCGAACTGGACCGCGACCGAGCGGGGCAGCAACGCGGTGTCGTGCTCGACCGAACTCACCGGCGACCTGAAAACGGCCGACGATAAGCTGACCGGAACGGTGACAGTGAACGTGACCGATGTCGGTACGAAGATAATCCTCGCGCCGGCGGGGTCGATTGTGGCAGGCACGGTGGTCACGCCGGCCTGCTCGGTGTACAACTACGGCACAACGACACCGGCTACCTATACGGTGCGGATGAAGTTCCAGACGTACAGCCAGACCGCGACCGTGACGAGCCACGCTCCGGGCGCGACGGTGTACGTCACGTTCCCGAACTGGACTTCGGTCGTCGGCACCTGGCCGGTTTCGTGCTCGACCGTGCTTGCGGCCGACGCGCACAAGACGAACGACAAACTGACCGGGCAGGTCATCGTGACCGCGGCTGCGCTGCCACCGGGCTGGCATGCGATGAGCCCGATGCCCGCCGGGGCCAAGGCCATCAAGGATGGTGGCTGGCTGGCGTATGACGCGGGCAAGGCCCGGATTTACGCGTCCCGCGGCAACAAGGCGCCGGACTTCTACTCGTACAACCCGGCCAATGACTCCTGGAAGGTGCTCGCCCCGTGGCTGCCCGGAACCGAAGGCAAGCTGCCGGGCAAGGGTTCTGCGGGCTGCGCTGACGGCAACGGCAACATCTATGCGACCAAGGGCAACAACAAGTCGGGCTTCTGGAAGTACGATGCCAACGCCAACGCCTGGACCCAGAAGAAAGACGTTCCGCTCGGCGTATCCAACAAGCGGGTCAAGGGCGGCACGAGCATCACGTGGGCGGTGAAGGGCTCGGTCGGTTCGCCGTACCTCCTGAAGGGATACAAGAACGAGTTCTACCGGTACGACGTCGGCGGCGACTCGTGGCAGACCCTGACTCCGGCCCCGGTTGGCTCGAACCAGAAGTGGGACAAGGGTTCGTGGGTGGCCTGGGAAGGCGACAGCTTTCATCGTATCTACGCGTTCAAGGCCAAGTACATGGAGTTCTACAGCTACAACACCGATACCGACTCCTGGAGCGCAGCGCTGGCCTCGATGCCGGCGGCGGGCTCAGCCGGCTCCAAGAAGGCCAAGGACGGAAGCTGCGGTGCGTGGATTGGCGATTTCGTGATGAAACCCAACAACATCTTTTCCCTGAAGGGCGGGAACACGCGTGAGTTCTGGCAGTACAACACCACGACGAACTCCTGGGTCGAGAAAGAGACGATACCGACCGGTGCTTTCAAGAAGAAGGTGAAGTCGGGCGCGGGCATCGTCGCGGCCGGCTCGGTGCTCTACGCGACCAAGGGCAACAAGTCGAACGAGTTCTGGCAGTACACGCCGAGTGAGTCCACCTTTGAAGCCCCGCGGCACGACGGCGTGGTCGCCGGGCGATTGGCGATTGACGAGTGTCGATTGGCGATTGCCCCCAACCCGCTGGCGACCGGCTTCGCGGTGCTGCGTTACGGCCTGCCCAAGGCCGGAGCGGCCGAGTTGAACGTCTACAACGTGGCCGGACAGACGGTCATGGCGCAGACGCTGACAGCGGGCCGGAGTGGTACGGTAAACCTGGACCTGCGGCATCTGAGCAATGGCGTGTATCTCGTCAAGCTCTCCAGTGAGGGCTTCGTGAACTCGCAGAAGCTTGTGGTGCAGCGCTAGGGAATAAGACCTATAGGTCCAATAGGACCTATTTCGAAGTGCAGAGGCGGCCTTCGGGCCGCC
>CAIVTL010000162.1 GCA_903908785.1 Caldifarciminota bacterium
AGGTGCTGGAAGGTGTGAGCCTGCGCAAGGATTGGCATCGCTACATCGTGCCGCTGGCGGCGGCGCGCGGGTTCCGAATCGCCGAAATCCCGGTGACGCTCCGGCCCCGGAAATTCGGCCAGGCCAAATACTCGGGCCGGGGGCGGATTCTGGTCGGGCTCTTTGACCTGGTGGCGGTCGCGTTCCAGCTTACCTTCATGCGCAAGCCGCTGCTCTACTTCGGCGTGCTCGGGACGGGCGCGTTGTCACTCGGGTTCCTCGTCGGCCTTGCCGCCATCATCCTGCGGTTGTTGGGACACGGGTTCCGGCCGATGCTCTACCTCGTCATACTGCTGGTGATGGCCGGGCTGGTGCTGTTCGCGGCCGGGTTCCTGGGTGAATCCCTATCCGGCATCAGCGACCGGTTGGAGAGGCTCGAGAGATTGGCGCGGGCCGGGAAAGAGACGAAAGGGACGGATGGGACGAGAGGGACTGATTGCCCCGATTGAGGAACGTCCTTTCGACGCTCGGGCGCGTGCTGCTTTCGGCGGCGCTGCTCGGGCTGTTGGCGTGGCTGTTCCGGAGCAAGCTGGGCGCGTCATGGCGCCTGATTCGTGCCGCGCAGGCCGGCCCGCTGGCGCTCGCCGCTTTCTGGTACGTCGTGTTCGTCTTCGTTTCGTCATGGCGCTGGCAGGTGCTGCTGCGCGCGCGGGGTTTGAGGTTCGGTGTTTTCTACCTGGCCCGGGTTTTCACGATTTCACTATTCTTCTGCAAGCTGCTGCCGACGTCAATCGGCGGTGACGTGATGCGGATTGCCTACACCGCGCCGAAGGACCGAACCGCTGACGCGTTCTCCGCCACGTTGCTCGACCGGCTCATCGGGTTCACCAGCCTGCTGTTCCTTGCCGTCGTCGTCGCCATCGGCCTGTTCGCCACCAGCGCGCAGTCGCGGGCGCTGGAACTAACCGTGTTCGGCATCGCGTTCCGCGGCCCCGGCATCCTGCTGCTGCTTTGCGCCGGGCTGGCTCTGCTGGTGCTCGTGACACTTACGTTCTTCAGCGACGCCGGGCATCGGCTGGTTAACCGGGTCTTCGGCCGCATCCGGCTGCTCAAACTCGGTGACCGGCTAGACCGGGCATACGATGCGGTCAAGCAGTATCGGCATTCGCGCTCGGCGCTGCTGCTCAGCTTCGTGGCCGGAATGGGCGTCCAGGCAACGTTGTCGCTTTCGTGGTTCAGCGTGGCGCGGGCCATCGGCGGCACGGTTCCGTTACTCTACTATTTTATCTTCATTCCGCTCTTGAACATCGTTGTCAATATCCCGACCATCGGCGGGCTGGGCGTGCGTGAGTGGGCATTCGTGCTCTTCTTCACCCCGACCTGGCTCACCGGCCATCTGGGCCAGGAACCGGCGCTGGCGAGCGCTCTGCTGTTTCTGGCGCTGGACCTGGTGTTTGCCCTGGCCGGGGGCGTGCTGTTTGCCGTCACACGACGGAAGACAGGGGAAGGGGTCTAGGAATCAAGGATTCAAGGATTTTGGCCAACCGAACCCAGCAATCCGGGAATCCTATCGCTCGACCCCTCGAATCCTCGAATCCTGGAATCCTCTCCCAAAGGAGGTTCAGTGCTACCAGTTCCCAGAACCAACATTGAGGGTATCCGGCCATATAAGCCGGGCAAGCCGATTGAACAGGTCGTCCGCGAGTTGGGCATCAAAGGACCGGTCATCAAACTTGCGTCGAACGAGAACCCGCTGGGACCGTCCCCACGCGCGCTATCGGCCCTGCGCCGGGTCCTGCCCGAGTTGCACTACTACCCGGAGGATTCGTGCTTCCAGTTGCGCGCGAAGCTGAGCGCGACGTACAAGGTCGACCCGGAGTCGATCCTCATCGGCAACGGCTCGGCGGAGCTCATCATGATGGCCTGCCTTGCCTATCTTGAGCCGGGGGACGAGCTCGTCATGTCCGACCATTCGTTCATGATGGCGCGAATCGACGCGGCAATCATGAACGCCAGGCTGGTCGAAGTGCCGACGCTCGAGTACACGCACGACCTCGAACGGATGCTGGCGAGCATCACCTCGCGGACGAAGATCGTCTACATCGACAACCCGATAAACCCGCTCGGGACGATTGTGACGAAGGAAGCCTTGAACGAGTTCATGGCCAAGGTGCCGGAACACGTGCTCGTCATCATCGACGAGGCCTACTCAGAGTATATCACCAGCCGCGACTATCCGAAGTCGCTGGACTACTACAACCAGAACAAGAGCGTGCTCATCCTGCACACGTTCTCAAAGGTCTACGGCCTGGCCGGCCTGCGCGTGGGGTACGGTTTTGCCCGGCCCGAGATCATCGGTTGCCTGGGCAAGGTCCGGCTGCCGTTCGACGTCAGCCGAGCTGCGCAGGCAGCAGCGGTGGCTGCTCTGGATGACAAGCGCCACGTCGTGCGCAGCCGGCAAATGAACGAGGCGGGCAAGGAGTTCTTCTACCGGGAACTGAAGAAACTGAACAAGGTCTTCTTCCTGAAGAGCTTCGCCAACTTCGTGTTTATCAACTTCGCGGTAGACTCCCAGGAGATATTCGATGAACTGCAGCGCCGCGGGGTGATTACCCGGACGGTGAAAGAGTACAAGTTCCCGAACGCGCTGCGCGTGTCCGTCGGCACGCCGACCGAGAACAAACGGTTCATCAAAGCCTTGTGTGAAGTTGTCGGCTCGTAGGGCGAGGGGTGAGGGACCAGGGATTAGGGGTTAGGGATCAGGACGCGGGCTACGGCTTCTGAGTTCTGCGGTCTAGCTTCTAGGTTCTAGCTTCTGACTTCGACCGGTCCTACAGCTTCGCCTTGCCGTAGATGCGCGCCTTCGCGAGGTCCATGACGCAACGGAATCCCAGCCAGGTCAAGCCTTTGATGTCCGGGTCTATGCCCCAGCGACAGGTCGTTCGGCAGTAGGCCGCGCTGTTCTGATAGGAACCGCCCCGGATTGCCTTGCCGAAACCTTCCCATTCTCCCGAGGTCAGTTGCCAGACGTTGCCGGCCATGTCCGATGCGCCGACCGGGCTAACCCCGGCGGGGAACTTTCCGACTTCGGTGGTGCAACCGGCAGCCCACTCCTTGCTGTTACAGCGCCGATGGTCGAAATCGTCACCCCACGGCCAGAGGCGCTCGTCGGTCCCGCGCGCGGCGCGCTCCCATTCCTCCTCGGTGGGCAGGCGCTTGCCGGCCCAGCGGGCGTAGGCTTCGGCATCGCGGTACGAAATCCCGACGACCGGGAAGTCGGGCTTGTTCCACCGCTGGTCTTTCCAATAGAGCGGGGCTGCGTGCCCGGTCGCGGTCATGAAATCGGCATAGTGGCGATTGGTGACAAGGTCGCGGTCTATATAGCAGTCCCGGATGGTGACCATGTCGCGGGGCTTCTCGGTCTTGAATACCGGGTCCGGCTGCTCCTTCAGCTTCTCGATGATTTCGGTGACCCGGGCCTCGTCAATCCCGTAAGGGAAATCGCCGGCCGGAACCAGGACCGCCTCGACGTGGTCCCGAACCGTAACAATCGTGCGTGGCAGCGCCATAGGCCCGAGGCACTATAGCAAAACTGCGGCCTTGGTCAATAGCGCGCGGCTGCGCCGCGAGTTCCCAGTTTCCAGTTTGCGGTTGGCAGTGTCAGAAGCCAGCCCAGACGTCCTGATTCCCCTCTCGCCAATTCCACTTTCCCCTTCGCTCTTGGCGGCGCCTTTCCACTGTCGCACGGGCGAGCGTCAAGATGGGGCTGAAATGGGCGATTCAGGCTACCCCCTTGACGGGGTGTCAGAGCGCTGGCCCACGTGTTATCGGTAAGTCGTGTTATTACAGTATGTTAGAAGAGCAGAGAGAGAGAGGTGTTTTCCTTGACATAATTCCACGCAGGCTAGTATAGAGGTACGGCGGTGGCGACTAAAGGGAGCGCCATCGCGCGACCAGTCCCATGGTCGTTCGGGTGCCGTGCGGATGGTCGTGTGGCGCCGAGGCGCTGGGAGCTTCGAGCCTTCGGAAGCGCTGACGCGTCGCCGGGGATTCAGAACCCGAGTATAGGAGGTTGCTATGAGGCAGTTAGGGAAAGGCTTGGCAGTGGCATTTTTACTGCTGCTGGCCGTTGCGGTGAGCCTTGCCGACACGCTCAGCGTGCCGTTGGGGGCTACCGCTTATGTCGCCGGGACGATTCGGGGCGAAACCCGAGGCCGGGCGCTTATTGCCGTTGCGCTGCCGTCAGCAGTGCAGGCGGCCAACATAGACTTCGCCTGTCTACAAATCCCAAGTCCGCTACTCACCGGTGATGGCGGTATTGTTACGGTCCAAGCCCACACATTGACAACTGTATGGGACCCATCGAACGTGACTTGGACCAGACCGTGGCGCACGCCCGGCGGGGACATGGACACGGTGGAGGCGACGTCATTTCCAACCTGGGCCGGTGACAGCCATGCCGTCTGGCTGGACATCACCAGTTGCGCGAAGGCTTGGCAGGCCGGGAGAGGCGCGTACGGCCTGATACTCAAACGTCCGACGCATGAAGGCGGAGGCTTTGCTGGTGAGGGCGCCAGATTCAGGCAAGCCATCGCCTCGGCCCGAATCAAGTATTGGTTCTCCGCGGTCCAGCGGTAGGAACCATGGTCACCAGCCGTACTCCAGCCTTCGTGCTGGCGAGCGCGCTCGCAGTCGCTACAGCGGTCGGTCAAGGTTGGGTAGGCCAGACCCGCGTCAATCGGTTGTACGGAGGTGATACGTCAGCCATGCAGGCTTGTATTAGCGTGGATCGTGCCGGGAGGCCGTGGTGCGTGTGGTTCAGAACGCGGGGTGAGACCACGCTGGTGTTCTCGGTGCGGCACGACGGCATGTGGGAACCAGAACGAGGAGTCGGGCCCAACGCGCCGCACGTCTATTGCCGGCTCCGGCCATCGCTCTACTTCGATGGCAACGGACGCGCCTGGCTGACATGGACCAACCAGAACCTCGATAATTCACTGGATGTGGCTTCGAGTTTCTGGGAGGACAGCGGTTGGAGCCCAGAGGTCCAAGTGAACACGCCCGATGTCGATTCCCTCAATGCCGTGTCGCAGATCGCGTGCGGTGGTGGGCAGGTATGGTGCGTCTGGTCCGGCGCGCGAAACAGTGTGGCAAACCTCTCTGTCTACGCGAGCCGCTGGAACGGACAGACCGGCCGCTGGGGGCCGAAGATGCAGGTCAGCCCCGCGAATGGTAACTGCCACTGGTGGACTGACGTTGCGGTAGATTCCCTCGGCAGGCCTCAGGTGGTCTGGTGTGAGACTGAACGTACAGCCATCCGCAACAGCTACTACGATGGTCTGCAATGGGTGGGTCCATTCTTGGTCAACGACAGCAGTCATGTCAGAGCGGCCAGTTACGGAGACCCGCACATAGCGCTTGACCGTGACGGAATCCTGCACGTGAGCTACACGGGTGTGCTTGTTGGAACGTCCCGGAGAGATATATTCTACGCCCGCAACGACGGTACGGGCTGGATGTCGTCGGTACGTGTTACACATGACACGCTTCACAACTACGATGAGTGGTACTCCGACATTGCTGCGGATAGCCGCGACAACGTGTGGATAGCTTGGGAAAGGCAAGACGAAGAACCCGACCAGTTCCGCATCTACGCAGTACACTTCGACGGCCGGCTGTGGTCACCGGAACAGCGACTGGACGACAGTAGCGCGTACTACGATGAGTCGCCAGCCATTGCTCTGGATACTCTGGGTTTCCCCTGTGTCGCTTGGGACGCGAGCAGGTACGGTTCCGCCAACGACGATGTCTACTTCAACCACGTTCTTGCTCCGGGGGCAGTGAGTCAGAATGCGCCGTGCGCACCAGCCGCCTACGGGACAGCGATACGTGCGTTGATGACGCCAACCCGCAGGCCGGCGTTCAGCTACACCGCGCCAATAACGGGCGTAGCCCGACTTGACGTCTTCGACCGGTCAGGGCGTTTCGTCCGAGGCGTTTCAGGAAGATGCGCCGCCGGAACTCAGAATTACGTACTGTGGGATGGATGTTTTCCGAATGGGAAGTCCGCCCCAACCGGCATCTATATCTGCCGGTTGTGGGCGGGAGGAATAAGCGCGACATGCAGCTTCGTGCTGCTGTCGGATTGAAACGAAACAAAGGAGAAGAGCA
>CAIVTL010000163.1 GCA_903908785.1 Caldifarciminota bacterium
GGCCGAAATCAAGGCCGGGGACAAGCCGGTGCTGATGGTCTTCACCAAGACCGACCGCGTGTTTGACGAGGCGGCGCTCAAGCGCCTCAAGCGCAGCTACGCCAAATCGGCCTTCGTTTCCGGGGCAACCGGTGACGGGATTGAGGAACTTAAGGCTGAACTGCTGCGCCGGGTTGAACGGGGAATGGTGACAAGGACGTTCACTGTGCCCGGGGATAGATACGACCTTGTCAGTATGCTGCATGATGCCGGTCGCGTTGTCCGGGAACAAGCACTCAGGGGCAAGCTCAGGCTCAAGGTCGTCGGGTTCCAGCCGTCCCTCGCCCGCGCCCGCGCCAAAGTGGACGCCGCGCTGCGCGGCTAAGCCGCGCAGCGCGAGTTACCAGTTGCCAGTTTCCAGTGTCCGGTGCCCGGGCTTCTGACTTCTAGCCTCTGGCTTCTGGCCTTTGCCTTTTGACTTGCACCCGCCTCGGTCGGCGTTCGCGACTGCTAACTGCTACCTGCTAACTTACCAACTCGCGGGTGCGACCAGCCCTGACGTGCCGCGGAGGACTTCATCAATGAACCGTTTCTCCGGCAGCGCGCCTTCGAACGAGTGGCCGCGGTTGACCACGGTCCTCGGCACGGCCATCACATTGTAGAGCCCGGCAAGTTGCGGGAACTCTGCCGTGTCGATGATGCTCAAGGTGATGTTGTCCCTTTCAATCGCCAGGCTTGCGGCCACGCCTGCGGCCAGCGGGCAGACCGGGCAGGTGAGGGTGACGAATACCTGCAGGCCCACCGGTGAGGTGAGTCCGGCCAGCTTCGCCCGCGACTCCGGCTTCAACCCGCTATCGCGGCGCCCGACTAGTTCGATCAGCGTGAGCAGGGACGTGAACTCGAACCCGGCCGGCACGCCGTAGTAGTGAATCCCGTAGTCCTTGTCCCCAACGACACAGATGGCCGGTACCTTGTCTACCCGATACTCGGCCGCTTTCGCGCTGTCCTTCTGCAGGTCGAAGATCTCAACTGACAGCCTGTCCGAAAGCGTGGCGATCTCCTTTGCCATCGCCGCGGCCTCTTTGCAGTACTGACACTCATTCTCCCGGGTGAAAACGACAAGCCGAACCGGGTTCGGCACCTTGGCTAGCATCGCTGCAGCCTTCGTTCTTGCTAGTTCGTTCATGTATATCGGTAACTACCTCTACATGATTAGACTCAGATGC
Source organism: Caldifarciminota bacterium (assembly GCA_903908785.1). GTDB lineage: Bacteria > Hydrothermota > Tepidihabitantia > Tepidihabitantales > Tepidihabitantaceae > UBA2258. Next base: position 1,206 of record CAIVTL010000163.1, read on the forward strand.
CCGTCAGGGGAATCGGATCAGGAGTCCGTCCCCGGCCCCGCGCGTGAGACTCGGAATCCTCCAGCACGTCCCGGGATTGCCCGAGATTCAATCTGCACTACAGAGCCACAACATCATCGTCTTCGCGAGGAGGTCTTTCTCCGCTGCTTCTGTTTCGTGTACCGGTCTTCGTGGTAGACCTCACCTCGGGGCATTTTGACTTCTGATATCTGCCCTTTGCCTTCTGACTTGTGCGCCCTGCGCGCCATGTTCCTCCGCGTTCATCCGTGCTTCGATTCCGGTTTTGGGGCGGCGGTTTGGGTTTGACCGGCTGTCCTTTTCGGCTACACTATGTATGATAATCTGAATGAGGCGCGGAACCTGAGGAGGTTACTTGATACGAATAGTTTCTCTGTCGGCAATCCTGCTGTTTGCACTGGCGGCGGCCTACGAGCCGTTGGTTCCGCCGATGCAGCCGGTATTGCCGGCTTCGTTGCCCGCGTATGAACCGGGCCTGCCGCTTTTCCTTAATGCACCCTGGGATACTAATGCCCTCGCCGACAGCCTGGATCAGTCCGGGCCGCCGGACGGCGCGCTGTTTGTCGCGCGGGCGGCCGGGCCGGAGTCGAGCATCGTCGTTCTCGCATACAACTATCTCAACGGCGACTGGTCCTTCCGCATCAGCCGGAGCACGAACTCGGGCAAGACCTACACGGCGCAGACCCTGGCGCCGGGTTACTGGGTCGACGACGTCCTCCACGGCAATGGCCGGGATACCGTCTACCACGTCTCGATTGCCAACCTCGGCGGCGTCTATCACCTGTTCCTGCGCCGTTCGTTTGATGCCGGCGATTCCTGGAGCGACACGATTCGGGTTGACCGTGGCACCAGCACCTTTACCGACAAGCCGATGCTTACCAGCAAGGACAGCTTCCTCTACTGTACCTACACCGACTTTTCGGGCGGCACTAACTACATCCGGATGTGCCGCTCGACCGACTACGGCGCGACATGGAACGCCGGCGACATCAACGTATCGACCAGCAGCGGCCAGGGTTCGTGCCCGGCGGCCGCGCCCAACGGTGACGCCTATGTGGTCTGGGGCCAGCCGGCCTCGTGGGTGCCGACGTCAATCTGGTTCAACCGCTCGACCGACCACGGCCTGACCTGGGGTACGCCCCGGAAAATCGACGACCTTGATACGTCCTCGCACATGAACGGATGGCGGGCCAACCACAGCTTCCCGGCGATGATCGTGGACAGCGCCGGCAAGATTTACGTTACTGTACAGGAGCGGCTGCACGGCCAGGGCTGGGATGCGGCCGTCTACTCCTCGATTGACACAGGTGCGACCTGGCAGGGGCCTTACCAGGCGAACGACGACACGGTGATGGACTCGGACCAGTATTGCACGTGGATTGAGCTGGACCGGTATCAGCGGCCGCACGTATTCTGGTACGACAACCGGAACTACTACCCGACCACATCCGGCGACGTCTACTATAGTTGGTCGGAAGACGGCGGCGTGACCTGGCAGCCGAACGAACAGGTGAACGACGTATCGCCCTGCTGGACGTCGAGTTCCAGTTCGATGATGGGCGACTTCCAGCAGATTCGCTGCGACACCAACTATGTCTACTGCGAATGGAGCGACCACCGGAACGGCCGCAATTCCTGGAGTTACATCGGCGCGGCGCGGCGGCCGCTGCCGGCATTCGTCGGCGTGGCTGAGAAGCCGGGCTCCGGCGCGTGGCAGCAGAGCCGGTTCGTCCTGCAGCAGAACCGGCCCAACCCGGTTGTGCGCGGGACCACGATTTCCTTCCAGCTTGAGCGGGCGCAGACCGCTACGCTCGGCGTATACGACCTTGCCGGCAAGCTGGTGCGAGGGTTGGTCAATGGTAGTCTTGGCGCGGGCGAACACTCAGCATACTGGGACGGCCGCGACGAGGCAGGCCGGCGCGTTGCAGCGGGAATCTACTACTACTCGCTCCGTTCGGGCGCGACCTCGGCCGCGCGCCAGATGGTTCTGACTCGCTAGACCGGGACTAGTGAAGACTGTGCGGGCCGGCATTTGCCGGCCCGCTTCAATTCAACGACGCCAGGAACGCCGGATTGGCGGGCAGGGCGACGCAGCCGCGCATGTTTGGAGTTTGGGATTTGGGATTTGGATTTCCCGCTCGGAGCGGGCGGTGTACGGTTCACGGGCGACGGGCTACAGTCTGCGCCAGCATCGGGTAGAGGAACACGCGTCCGGGCGGCAGGGCTCCAATCGTGGACCCGCGGGGCGAACTCCTACTATTGAATAATGTGCCCCGAAACTCCCCGAGGAACACGAAGGCTGGATTCGGATAATCTAGAATCCAGAATCTGGCATCTTGAATGCCGAATGACCCCGGTCAGTGCCCGAGATTGCGGTTCCTGTATCCGAAGTTGATGTAGTAATACTCCATGTCGCACCAAACCTGTCGTTCCAGTGCGGACATCGTGAAGTCGCGACTCCCCTCGCTGCCGCTGAGTTGGACCTTGATGACGGTGTCGGCCGGGGCCTGGGAGACTGCCAGGGGCAGGGCGAACTCGGGCTCGAACGTGTAGGCTTCAAACACAGCCCCGTTCGATAGCGTGTCGCGCCTGCTCTCGCTTTCGTCCCAGTCTACAGCGAAACGCTTGCCCTCGACCATTACGGCCGCTGAGTGCATTGCCAGCCAGTCCTGGCCGGTATAGACCACGCTCACGAAGAACCTCGCCCCGCTGTCGCTCCCTTCATAGATGCTCAGGTTCAGGCGGGGGTCCGTTTCCGGTATCTTGTCGACATTCATGTGTCGGAACATGACCGAGCCCTCAGTCTCACCCGGTTTGACTATCAGGCGCTGCTCTATGTCCTTGACGCGGGCAAAAATGGCACTGTCGGAATCAGAGTCCGACGTGGTCTCGGGTTCCACCGCGCCGGCAAAGCTGAGCGCGATGCAGATGAGAGGCAGAGTCCTGATAACGGCGTTCATGAGTCCTCCTTTTCCTGGGCTGCGGGGATTCCGGGGTACATTGCTTATCTTCTTTCGCCAATGTGCAGGCGGCCGACTGCAGGCCGTCGCTCGTCGTCGCCGCGGGATTGTAGGGAAGCATCACGCGCATGTCAAGTGCGCAAGGGGTCCGCGGTGCATGGGCTAGGGTGCAAAGAGGCGAAGGGTAAAGGGGAAAGGGGAAATGGCAAATGAGAGAGATGATGAACCGCCAAGACCGAACGGGAGTCTACCAGAAAACGCTGAGGCTCCGGACAATCGTCACTCGGCAATCGTCAATCGGAAATAGCGTGACTGGGAACTCGCGCGTGTAGCGCGCGACTAGATTGCGTCGGTCTCCGGTTCATCAGTCACCGCTGCCAGATGGTAGCTCGTGATGACCTGGCGTTCGGGCCCGGCCTCCACCCAGACGGCCGCAATCCACAGTTCGTCCTTGGGTTCGGACAGGACAATCTCGAGCAGAGCCGAACTCTCCCGGTCCGCTACGGCCCTGTGCTCGTTGGTCGTATAGCCCTTTGAGTTACCGAAATGCTTGGAGAAATCCGGTGGGTCGCTTCTGGGCCAGGCACCAAGGACTACGCGGCACGACTCGCCCGGCCCGAGTCTCCACTCATAGTACAACACCAGCCGATTAGCCGGGCCGGGAACAAACGGCGCGATGGATACCAGGCGCACTCCAGTCGGAAACGGCCCGGGCAATGAAACCTGCCCGGCAACCGGCTGGACGCCAATTACCTGGCCGAATGTTTGAGCCGGCAGTGCCTCAGCGGAAGTCGTGGTAATGGTTATGTCGGATGCGGCGAGCTCGGGTTCCTTCATGTCGATGCGTGCCAACCTTTCTTCTGTCATCTGCCTGGACTCAACGAAGCCGGAAACATGCCTATATGGTGCTGCAAACCTGCTCCACTGTCAAGCTAGCTCACTTTCCCCGGAAACCGGAACCGCCAAGGCACCAACTCCGGATTTCTGACTTCTAGCTTCTAGCATCTGACTTCTGACTTCGCCCGATGCCCTCAGTGCACGAGCGCTCTACCAAGGTAGTACGGCCAGATGAAAAGCGCGAGCACGCCCTTCCAGAAGAACGGCATCTGCAGGTAGCCGATGCTGAACAACCAGCCGATGCACCACACCGACCCCATCATCGGCCCGCCGTGCATGCCCCGGTGGTGCTTATGGTGATGCTTGTGGTCTTTGCACCGCTCTTCGGCCATCGGTTCCGATTCCGGCTTGGTTTCATCTGCCATGGGTATCTCCTTTGCGGCTCAAAATCAGGTGCTTAGACCCGTGCCGGCCTGCGCCGGTTCCTCATCGCGTCCGGCATCTCTACCTCTGCCTCAACCTTAACCTTGACCTCTACTTTACCTTTACCTTTGTCTTTACCTTTGTCTATTTCCCTGTCGGCTTGGAGGAATCAGGCGTCACAAGGATGCCTCCCGTGGTGTCCGCGGGTCTGACCGACCCTGATTGGCCGGGTCAGCCGCCGCCGGTGCCGCCGCCGTACGAACCGGCACTGCCCGGCTTGCTGTTTCCACAGGAGATTACCGCCGCGGACAAGGCCGCGAGTGCGAGGAACAACAGTCGTTTCATGAGTACCTCATTTCTGTGATTGAGAACCGGTAGATTGTAGTCTGACTCCGGGCCGGGTCAAACGTGTACACAAGGTGAAGGGGAAAGTGGAAAGGGGAAATGGCAAATGACAGGAAGCGGAGGCGAACCGGAACCGGAGAAAGAGCCACGAAGACACGAAAGCACGAAACGGAC
>CAIVTL010000164.1 GCA_903908785.1 Caldifarciminota bacterium
ACCACGGTTCGCTTGTACCGGCGGATAGCCTCGAACAGAATCTCCCGGGACTGGATGTCGAGATGGTTCGTCGGCTCGTCCAGAATCAGCAGGTTCGACGGCGTCAGCAGCGCCCGGATAATTGCCAGCCGGCTCCGCTCGCCGCCGGACAACACCGACACCTTCTTGTCGATGGTGTCCCCGGGAAAGAGGAACGTGCCGAGGATGCCTTTCATCTCATTCTCGGTGAACCCGGCCCCGGCCTCGGACGCGGCCTGCAGCACGGTCAGGTCCGGGTCAATCAACTCCTCCGCGCCCTGCTCGTAGTAGGCCACCTGCGTCTTCTGGCTGGTCCACGCCTCGCCCGAATCCGGGCTCAACTTGCCCGCGATGATGCGCAGCAAGGTGGTCTTGCCCTGCCCGTTCGCGCCGAACAGACCAATCTTCTCGCCGCCGCCTACCACTAGGTTCACGTCCTGCAGCACGTTCTTCGGCCCGTACGCCTTCGATACGGACCGCACGTCAATTGCCTTGCCGTACACCACGTCCGATTCCGGGAACCGAATGCGGATTGCCGGCGCGGTCTCCGGCGGCTCCAGTCGCTCCAGCTTGTCGAGCATCTTCTGCCGGCTCATCGCCCGTGGCGCGGTATCCTTACGCCCCTTGTACTGAGCGATGAACTGCTCGGTGCGCTTGATGAACTGCTGCTGCTCCTCGAACTTCTTGCGCTGCCGCTCGTCCCGCTGGACCTTGTCGTCGAGATACTTTGAATAGTTCCCGGGGGAAACGACCACCTTGCGCGACTCGATTGCCCATACCTTCTCCACCAGCGCGTCCATGAGATAACGGTCGTGGGCAATCATCACCACCGCGCCCTTGAACGCAGTCAGGTACTCCTGCAGCCACTCGATGGACCGGATGTCGAGGTAGTTGGTCGGCTCATCCAAAAGCAGCACGTCCGGCTCTTCAAGTAGCATCCGCGCCAATGCCAACCGCACCTGGAACCCGCCGCTCTGGGTCCGGGTCTGCTTGTGGAAGTCCTCCTCCGCGAAGCCGAGGCTCATCAGCACCTTCTCGGCCCGCGACTCGCGGTCGTACGCCTCGTGCCCGTAGTGATGCTGCAGCACCGAGTACCGGTCCAGAATTTCCTGCAACTCCGCGGCGGGCATGTTCGCGTCCTTCATCCGGTGCTCAAGCTCAATCATCTCCGCCTGCACGTCGTCCAGGTGCTTGAAAGCGGTCAGCGCCTCCTCCAGCACGGTCCGCTCCCCGACCACCGCGCCGGTCTGGGGCAGATACCCGATGCAGGTGCCCCGCCTCTTGTCCACGGACCCGCGGGTCGGGCCCAGTTCCCCGGACATCAGCTTCAAGATGGTGGACTTGCCCGAGCCGTTCGCGCCGGCCAGCCCGATGCGGTCCTCAGGCCCGACGAACAGGTTCACGTCCCGATAGAGCTCCTGCGTGCCGAACTCCATGGTGACGTTGGAAAGAGAAATCACGAGCCAAGACTACCCGGAAACGCCCGCCATTCAAGAACGGCGGGCTCAGGTTCCAGTTACCAGTTACCAGTCTCCGTCTACCAATCGCCGGACGGCGGGAGTGGAGCTCCCGCTTTTCCCTGCCCGGTCTCCCGAAAGGCGGCAGCTCCGCTGCCGCACTCCAAAGCAGCTACCGCTGCACGACGACCTTCCGCGTCCGCCCCCCGCCCCGAATCTCGCATCCACTGTCCGCTTGACCGGCCGGAACCGTGCTGTATTCTGACCGGTGGACAAAAGAGAAGGGTCCAGCCAGAACCCCAGAACCCCTGAACCCCCGAACCCCTGCCCGCCCGCCTATGCGGCGGCGCGGGAGGATTTCCTCGGCTGGCTTGAGAAGGAGAAGCAGTATTCCTACCACACGCTCCGGTCCTACGCTACTGACCTCGGCCAGTTCTTCGAGTTCTGCTCCGACCGACTCGCGGGCAAGCCGCTGGCCACGCTCACCCACACCGACATCCGCGACTTCCTCGGCGCGCTGCTCCGCTACGGCTACGAGAAACGCTCGGCCGCGCGCAAGCTTTCCTCGGTCAAGTCCTTCCTCCGCTTCCTCGTCCGCAAAGGCACGCTTGCGGCCAACCCGGCAACCGCGGTCAAGGGCCCGAGACTGGAGCAGCGCCTGCCCGGATTCCTGAGCCAGTACCAGGTGCGCGAAGCCATTGAAACCAAGGGTGACGCCGAAGTCATGGTCCGCGAGCGGGCAATCCTTGAAACGCTCTACGGCTCAGGCCTGCGTGCCGCTGAGCTGGTCGGCTTGAACGTAGCCGACGTTGACTTTGTGGCTGAGGCTATCCGCGTGCGGGGCAAGGGCGGGAAGGAACGCATCGTCCCGCTGGGCCGGGCTGAGAAGGAAGCGATCGACAAGTGGCTTGGCAAACGCACCCCCAAAGACGCCGAGCCGGTCTTCACGAACAACAACGGCGGCAGGCTCACGACCCGCAGCATCCAGAACATCGTCCGCAAGGCCATCTCTCGCGTGGCCGACGCCACGGTAACCAACCCTCATTCCCTGCGCCATGCCTTTGCCACGCATCTGCTGGAGCGCGGGGCTGACCTGCGCGCGGTCCAGGAACTACTCGGTCACGCCTCGCTCTCAACCACGCAGATATATTCGCACGTCACGGTGGAACGGTTGAAGCAGGTGTACAACCGCGCCCACCCGCGGTCCGGTTTCCAGAAGTAGCGCACCCGGGCAAATCCCAAGCACCAAATCCCAAACCCCAGACAGGTCCCGAGCTAGGCGAACTGGTCGAGCAGCCGGTCGATTAATCTGGGGACGCTAACCCTATTTCCCTCAGCCTCGGCCCGCAGTGCGTCGTAGCTCTTGCGGCCCGACTTGTAGATAACGCCGGTAGGAATCCGGTCGCCCCATTCCAACGCCTTGTGGTAGGCTTTGTCCCGGTCTGTCGGGTCGTGCTTCTCTTCGGCAAGGTCATAGACGCGGTGGCTGTACCACTTGGCCGTGTTGACGTGGTTGAAGCTGACGCAGTTCTGCAGAACTTCGACCAGGGCGAACCCACGATGCTGCACCGCAAGTTTGATGACGTCGGCAAGCTGCCTCGGCTTCGCGCAGAATCCCCGGGCCACGAACCCGGCATCCATCATCACCGCCAGCGCCAGCGGCCGGAACGCCGGCTCAATCGCGCCGCATGGCGTGGTCTTTGTCTTCAGCCCCGCCTCGCTGGTCGGCGAAGTCTGACCCTTGGTCAGGCCGTAAATCTGGTTGTCATGTACGATGTACGTCATGTCGAGGTTCCGGCGCAGGGCGTGCAGGAAGTGGTTGCCGCCTTCGGCGTATCCGTCACCGTCCCCGCCTTCCGCGAACACGACCAGTTCGGGATTGGCGAGCTTGACCCCGGCCGCAACCGGCAGGGTCCGGCCGTGCAGGCCGTTGAACAGGTTGCACTTGATGTAGTGCGGCGCCTTGGCCGCCTGCCCGATGCCTGAGACGAAGCAGGTTTGCTCCGGCTTCAGCCCAAGCTCGGACAGCGCCGTCTTGACCGCTTCGCGGATGCCGAAGTTGCCGCACGCGGGGCACCAGGCGATCTCGTCAGTGCTGGACCAAGATGCCGTATCAGGCATAGCGCGTATCCTCTCGCGAACCCAATTCCTCGTGCCTCAAAGGACAAAGTGGTAAGGACAAAGGACTAAGCAAGTACGAAAGCAGGAAAGGCCAAGTCGGACTCTGTCCTTGGTACTTTCCGCTTTGCTTTGTCCTTTGTACTTTGTCCTTTGACCTTCGTCCCAGTCCTCTGTCCTTTGTACTTGGCACTGTCATCCAGCCTCAGCCAACTTCTCTCGTCAATTGCTCCAGCCCGGCCTCCACCTCGGCAACCGAGAACTGCCTGCCATCATATCGCCGCACGGTTCCGGCCACGCGCAAACCGCATTCCTGGGCAAGGAGCTGGGCCAGTTGACCGGAGTAGTTCTGCTCCACAGTGACGACCTTCGCGCCCTTGGCGGCGAGCGCGGTCACAGCCTCGACCGGGAACGGCCATATGTAGTGGAGGTGCACCATCGCGACCTTGCGGCCCTTCTCGCGCAGCCGCGCAACCGCCTCAGCCACGACCCCGCGACTCGAACCGAAGCAGAACACAAGTGTCTCTTTCTCTGCCTTTGCCTTTGCCTCTACCTCTACCTTTACCTCTGCCTCCTGCCTGATTCCCGCAGTCTTGGCGTTTCGCTTGTCTACCATCCGGACCCGCATCGCGGCCGACTCCGTGATATGCCCGGCCTCGTTATGCTCATCCGAATCGGCGTAGACAAGCTGCTCCGGAGTGCCGGGCAAAACCATCGGTGACAAGCCGCCCTCGCCCACCTCGTATCTCCGATACCCGTAGGGCTGCACTCCTTCCGGAACTTGGCGTTCTTGGCGGTTCTCAACTCTGAGTTCGCTCCGCTCGACCGTCCAAAGCGCATCGGCCATGAACTGGTCAAACAGAATGATTACCGGCGTCTGGCACTTCTCGGCAATCCGGAAAGCGTCCTGCGCGGCCTGAAACCCCTGAGCCGCGTCCGCGGGTGTCAGGACCGCACGCGGGAACTCGCCGTGTCCGGCGTAGATGACAAACAGCAGATCGGCCTGCGCTGTCCGCGTGGCCAGCCCGGTTCCCGGACCCGGCCTCATGCCGACACACAGGACCAGCGGGGTCTCAGTCATCCCGGCAAGGCTCAGAGCCTCGTTCATCAGGCAGAAACCACCCCCGGCAGTGCAAGTCATGGCCCGCGCCCCGGCAAAGGCAGCGCCGATGGCAAGGTTAGCCGCGGAGATTTCGTCCTCGGTCTGCTCGACAATCAAACCTGCCTCCCGCGCGTGTCGGAAGCAGTACTCGACAATCGGGGTAGCCGGCGACATGGGGTACCCGGTAACCACGCGTACGTTGGCGGCAATCGCGCCCAGTGCAATCGCCTCGGCCCCGGAGATAAGCAGCCGGTCTCCGGGTTCCGCGCCCGCCAGCTTGCGCGGGCAGCACCGCTTCATGTCCTCGACGACTGCCCGATGTCCGGCCTCAGCCGCGGCCATGTTCCGCCTGACCACGTCCCCGCCCTTGGCTGCGAACTGGCTCTCGAACAAGTCCTCAAGACCTGTCAACTCAAGCCCGACCAGGGCCAGCGCCGCGCCGACCGCGACCGCATTGGCCATGACCGCGTCCCTGCCGTGCTCGCGGGCGAGGTCAACGAGCGGCAGCCGGACTGCGTTCAAACCCTCGGGCATGCCTCCGGCGGCGTCAGTCAGCACGACCGCGTCCGGCGCGAGGTCGGCGACATGCCGTACGACCAGCGCTGGGTCGAGCGCGACCAGAATCTCCGCCTTCTCGCCGTCAGCCGCCACCGGACCGGTGCTGATTCGCACCCGCGCGAAGTTGTGCCCGCCGCGAATTCGCGACATCACGTCCTGCGACACAAACACATGATAGCCGGCCCGAACCAACAGCCGCCCGAGCGTCCGCGAGATAACCTGCAGCCCCCTGCCCTGCCTGTCCCGCGACAATCAGGTTGAGATCGCTCACTCGAAATCCTCCAGCGCCTTCTTGACCACGCCGAGGTCCGACTTCAGTCTGACAACCGGCTTGCCGGGCTGTCCGCAGCTTTCGTAGGCTGCCCGCCACGCCCGGTACAAGATGCCGAGCGGAATCCGTGCGTCACCGGTCTCAGCCGGCCATTCGAGCGCACGCGCCCGCGCCGCGTCCTCATCCGACGTATCGTGCCCTTCAAGCGCGAGGTCATATACGCGTTCCCGAAACCAACCGAACGTGTTGACGTGGTTGAAAGTCACACACGGCTGCAGGATGTCGATGAAGCCGAAGCCCTTGTGCTTCAGCGCGTCGCCAATCAGTCGGGTGAGATGCTTCAGGTCGCCGGCAAACCCGCGTGCAATGAAGCTACCGCCCATTACCAAGCCAGCCGCCAACGGGTTGAACGCAGGCACCAGCGTGCCCATCGGTCGGTTCTTGGTTGCGAATCCCGGCCCGCTTGTCGGCGCGGCCTGCCCCTTGGTCAGACCGTAGACACCATTATTGTGAACGAGGCAGACGATGTCGAGATTCCGCCGGAACGCGTGCAGCAGGTGATTGCCGCCCTCCCCGTACATATCGCCGTCACCGCCCACCGCGATGACCTTGAGCCCCGGGTTCGCCAGCTTCACGCCGAGCGCGTGCGGGAGCGCCCGGCCGTGCAGTCCGTGCAGGAAATTGGCCCCAAGATACTGTGCGACCTTGCCTGACTGCCCGATGCCGCCGACAACCACAACCTGAGACGGTTCGAGCTTGGCCGCCACCAAAGCTGCCTTGAGCGCGTTCAGGATGCCGAAGTTGCCGCAGCCTGGACACCAGGTCTTCTCAGCGGGGCTGGACCAGGGCGTCACGTCAGGCACGGTGCGCATCCTCAGGCGTACGGACAAAAGGACAAAGCTGTAAGGACAAAGGACTAAGCAACCCGGAAAGGCGGAAGGTCGGAATCCGACTTACTACTTTCCTTTTTCCGTCTTGCTTTGTCCTTAGTCCTTTGTCCTTTTTCACTTCATCATGCCCCTCAACTGCTCCGCCAGGTCTGCCCGACAAATGGTCGCCCGTCGTACTTGAGCACCTGCTCCTCGGCCTTGATGCCGGTCTCGCGCCGCAACAGGGCGGCCAGTTGGCCGGTCGAGTTACCTTCGACCGTGATGACCTTGCGCACGCCGGACAGTCTTGCCATTACTCGCTCGCGCGGGAACGGCCACAGCTCGCACAGGTGCAGCATCGCCACGCTTGCCCGCTCCGCCCGCAGGATGTCAACCGCCTCGCGCGCCGCGCCATAGGTCGAGCCGAAGCAAACAACCGCGCACTCGGCCGTCTCCTCCGGGTAGCACGTCGGCGCGTCCAGCGACTCAGCCATGCGCGGGAGCTTGCGCATACGCTTCTCATGCATACGCACGCGTGTCCCGGCATCCTCGGTCTGGAATCCATCCTCGTCGTGCTCGGCACCAAGCGCGTGGACCAGTTGGCCCGGGAAACCCGGGCCCAGCCTTGGCGACACGCCATCCTCAGTGACCGCGTACCGCTTATACGTATTGGCCGGCTTTCCCTGCCATGTCTGCTCGTCCAAATCCTCGCTTGCGGTCACGCGCGCGAAGTTGAATGCGGGCACGGTCCAAAACGAATCCGAGAGCTGCTGGTCGGAAAGGACAATCGCCGGCACCTGGAAACGGCCGGCCAGCTCGAACGCCCGATTCGTGGCGTAGAACGCCTCTTCCGCGGTCCCGGGCGCGAACACGAAGCGCGGGAACTCATCCTGGGACGCGCTGATGGCGAACAACAACTCGGCCTGCTCGGTGCGGGTCGGAAACCCGGTGGCCGGGCCCGGCCGCATCGCCAGCACGATGACGACCGGCAGCTCAGCCATCGCAGCCATGCCCAAACCCTCGACCATCAGTGAGAACCCGCCGCCGGACGTCGCTGTCATCGCGCGGGCCCCGGCGTACGAAGCGCCCAGCACCATGTTGATTGCCGCAATCTCGTCCTCGGCCTGCTCCATCACCGGCCCGGCGTCGGCCTGCTTTGCGGCGAGATACTCCATTATCGAAGTGGACGGCGACATCGGATACCCGGCGTAGAAACGCACCCCCGAAGCCAGCGCACCAAGCGCAATCGCGTGATTGCCGGTCAGAAGCAGCCGCTTCGCGCGGCCCACCTGCTTTGGCAACGCGCACGCGCAGGTCCCGCCATACTTCTCGCGCACGTAGTCAGCCCCGGCCCGGCAGCACTCGATGTTCTGCCGCACCACTGCGTCACCCTTGACTCGGAACCGTTCCTTTAGCAAGCGCTGCAGTTCGTCAAGCGGATGCCCGGTCAGGGCGAGCAGCGCGCCCAGGCCGACCACATTGACCATTGTCTTCGTGCCGCCGCGCTTCTCCGCAATCTCTGCCATCGGCACGCGGAAGACGCCTGTCGGCGCCTCTGCTCGCTGTTCGCCATTCGACATTCGCCTTTCGCCAGCCGGACTAGCCACGACAACTCCACCTTCCACCATGTCGCCGCGATGCTCGTTCACGGACAGCTCGTCCAGCGCCAGCAGCGCGTTGAACTTCCCTGCCTCCGAATAGACCGGCCGGCCCGAGACACGCACTGCGGTGAAGTTGTGCCCGCCTCGGATGCGCGACATCAGGTCCGGGTACGCAAACGCGTAGTAGCCGCTGCGCACCAAAGCCCGGGCCAGCAACTCGGACGCAGTGTCAATGCCCTGCCCGGCCTGCCCGGCGATGGTCAAAGTGACGTCGGTCACGGGAGTATGTTAGAACACCCCGGCCGCAAACGCAAGCGAATCCGCAGCCGAGCGGAGAGGACATCCACAGATTACACAGATTACGCAGCGCGGCCTCGGAGGCCGCAACCAAACCCGATGTAACCGCAGATGAACGCCGATGGACGCAGATGACACGAAATGTCACCCCGACGCCGAGGAGGGGTCTCGGCCGACGAAGTCAGAAGCCGGAGGCTAGATGTCAGAAGCGAGAATGGCGGACGCGGAAAGGACT
>CAIVTL010000165.1 GCA_903908785.1 Caldifarciminota bacterium
GTTGCGGACTGCGGGGGTTCTCCGACAGACTCCTAGGGCTACTTGTTCCTGCTCTGAGAGCGAATGAGGAGCGTCGCCAGTCAGCCACGTGCCCTTCGATGCTCCCCTAACGGCTCCTGACAAGTGCGCCCATCGCCACGAGAAGACGGGGCAATCGTTAACCAGTCCCGCGACTGCGGCGACGTAAGGCTCGGCAGCTTGGCCGAAAAAGTTGACGCCGAATGCCCCGTGTGCTTTGGTTTTGTTGCGAACGTACACTAGGCCCGCCAAGAGGTCAAATGCCGTTCGCGTCCGTCTGAACCGCTCGACTCTCTCCGGCTCTACGTCCATGAGATCGATGACCTGGTTCAGCGCGGCTCTGCACGTCGTAAACCAAGTCTCCCTATCATCTCTTCTCTTCTCGGTTAACCAAGCCAAGAGGGGGTGAAAGTCCCTTGAGTAGTACCCCGCAAGGTTGCCTGCAGCTTCTCGAAGGCAGTCCTCCCACTCGCCGAGTCCGTCGCCATGTATGAAGCGATACGCCATACGATAGCCGGCATCGGGCGCTGCGGTCGAGACCCCTGACTGGAGTACCAAGCCCATAGTCTTGATTGCCGCTTCTGCAAGGTACGATGAGTACAGAAAGGCGTCGGTTGACTGGTCGGCGCCGCAAGTGTTGACGCGGCGTCCAACGAGTGCAATGTGAGTTGGGAGTTCGGCTGTGACGATTCTCATCGATACCCCTTTCTTAGGTTGGCATCCGACGGGATACTGATGGCATCTCGCTTATTTCATTCGCGTCCGTGCAGCACGGGGCTCGGGATTCAGCACATAGTGAATGATAGTGTTGCGGGCCATGATGTCAAGGCGACGGCTCGTCGCAACCCTGTTCGGCAACCTCGTCGGGAAATAGTTCGAGGAAGAAGCCGTCTGCGGCGGCGGCGGCTTCGGCCAGGTCCTGCTTCAGCTTCCGCAGATAGTCGTCCGGCAGCATGACGGGATGCCAGCGGTTGGTCTTGGGCACGTGGTCATTATGCGGAATTGAGACGAGGAGTCAAGACGGGGGACCACATGCTATGAGTAAGTGGCACCGGCCTGCCGGGCGTTCTCCAAGCTGCGCTCAGCGAGTCTGTTCAGCAGAGGTGACCGGTGCCGTCATGCTATTCTCGAAGTCCCGCAGTGCTGTGCGCAGCCCACTCGCTACGCTGCAAAGCAGTCTGGCGCGCTCCTCATTGCCTAGTATTCCAAGCAGCACGCGTACTCGCTCGAGTGGGTTGCTGGCCCCGGCGAGCGACACTCGCGCATCAAGCGAGCTTTTCCGGGCCGGCAGCGCCTCTCGGAACACATCGGAGCCCCACAAGCTGCCCATGTAGACCATCGTCCCGGTCATCACGAAGGCATCGACCATGGCAAACGCGACCGCGACTACGTTTACAGGAACGTCCGCGAGTACCAGCGGTGTCGCAATCGCCAGAAGAACAAGGGTCGCGCCGCACAATGCAAAACATCCGATAAAGAAGGTAAGGCCCAGATAAAGGACGTATTTCCGGTAGTCCGGCTTTCCCCATTGATTGCTGAATATCTCATCCGCGAGCGCCAGTTGCGCCGGCTCGGACACAAGCGGCGCGAGTGCCGCTGGTCCGTCGACCAGCCATTCCTGCAATTCGTACTCCTCAACTCCGATTTCCATGCGCGTGTCCATCCACCTGTCAAAGTGGTGTCTGGATGGCTCCACATCGCCGGTGGTGACCATGGGCAGGAACTCCGCGATAGCGTTTTCCACGCCGAGACAAAGGCGGAGAAGGAGGTCATCTTTGCCCTCCCTGTGGCTTGGCGGCATCGCGCATCGGTCAGCGCCTTCAGGACATGCGAAGAATGCCATCCTCTCTTTCAGGCCGGTGACGGCAGCGGCTGCGGTCTTCATGGTTCTTATGCGCGACATGAATGTCCGTCTGTCAGAATCGCTGTTCCAGGTGTCTAGCGCGCGACACGCCTGGGCCAGCGGATTGTCCTTCCCGAACCACAACCGGTAGCCGCCCGGAAGGCGCCGAACCATGCGCGCGACCACCACGCGACGTCCGCATTCGAAGCCCACTGTCGCCGCCACCAGGAGACCTGCCAGCCATGCGCTCGTTGTCGCCTTGCTCCTCCAGTAGGGTTCCATAAGCCAAACCTGGATGACTTGAGTCGCCAGCAGCACGACTAGAGTTGCCGCGACGGTTCCAGCAGCCGAGCACAACAGCAGGGCCGGCCAGCCCGTGCGCGAGCCGACTTCACGGATTCTCTCTTTCAGATTCAACTTGAGAGTTCCGGAGACAAGCATTCAATCATGTGCTCGTCAAGGCCGGGCGGGGTTCGGGGTTCACCATCAGGCGAAGCGTACCAATTCGGGACGGGAAGTCAAGACGGCAGGGCGGGCTTGATTAGTCTGCGGGTTGGAAATAGGGAAAGTGTCCCTCGCCGGTCCCGGTTTGCTGTCAGGGCACACCTAGCACCTTTCGCAGAACTGGTGCAATGCTGTCCATCGGTGTGACGACCGTGAATCCCGGATTATAGGCTACGATTAGGCTGGAGCCAGGTGGCGCGCCTGTTCCCTGCAGCGCGTCGATGACTTCCGGTGGATAGGCTCTGGCGATTCCAACTAGGTGGCCCGACCATACCATCCCGTTGTCGTCCGTCTTGCCTTCGATGGTGAAAACGGGGCTTCCGCTGTGGCCATGTTGGACGAACCCGTCCACGAGGATGTAGTTGGCTTCGTCTGAGATTTGAGCGACGACTCCCGTCCTGACTACGGGATGATTTCTGATGCCCACACCCATGCCCATTGGATAGCCTAAGTAGTATACGGGCTGGCCTTCTGCCAGTGCTTGGGACGTCGTCCACAAACTAGGCTGGGTGTAGGTTATATCCAATGCCGCGAGGCTACTCAGCCCTGGTGGGTACACAGCAGGGTCGGGTACAAGGACGGCGAAATCCAGGCGTCGGTTGACGTGGACAACCTTCATGATGACGCTGCTTGTCCCTCCGAGGCGACGGTTTGCTCTGATTCGGATTTGCGACAGAACCTGCGACTTGCGGACTAGTGTAGTGTCAATAGTCGTGTCGATGACTACATGGGCGCACGTCAGCGCGCAGACTCGGAGTTCTAGGGAATCCCTGGCACCAAGAAGGAAGGCTGTACCTGCCCGTTCCTCATTCCCGGGCCAAGTACTGTCCCGGCAGGTGACCGGTATTACGCTCGTCTTTGACCGTGCAATCAGCCCTACCGTCGCGAGGTCCGAAATCTTCGCAAGCCAGTCGTCGACCGTGGGCGGTTCAGCTTGATTGATTCCAATCGCAACGGCCGTGAGCAGACATATGCCCGAGAGGATGCCTCGCGGCGCCACGTGGATCATCTTTCTCTCCTTCCGTGTCTGGAGCGGGTGGGGGTTGGGACTCACCATCAGACGTATGCTACCGATTCAGGGCTTGAAGTCAAGGCGGCAGGCTGTCGCGTTGCGACTGGTCGGCTAGATTCCTCGTCCACTTGTCGGTTCGCCATACATGTCATCGGGGCTCTTGCCAAGTACCTTTGCGATGGCTTCCGGCAGCTCAAACTCGACCACGTGGTCTCCGACTGCGACGTCATCTGAATCAGGGCATAGACGCCCAGCGAGACGCAGAAGGCCGCCCACAGGTAGGTGAGCGCGAGAAGCAGCCAGTCCGCGACCATCGGCTAAATCTGGCCGGAAACGGACCGAGAATCTAGGTCGGTGGCAGCTTGGCCGCGCCGTGGCAAGGATGGGGGGAAGCATTGGGGGA
>CAIVTL010000166.1 GCA_903908785.1 Caldifarciminota bacterium
CCCGGCGCGAATGACGTGAGCCGGTTGGCGCCGGGCGTGTACTTCATCTCGGAACGAGGAACCGAGAACCAAGAACCAGGAACGGTGAGGATCGTAATCCAACACTGAGGAGGAAACGTGAAACATGCTCTTCTCGCACTGGTCGCCTTGGCGCTGACCGTGACGGTCGCGCGGGCTGACTCGCTGAACGTCCATTTGGTGGGTAGCTACAACACGCCGGGCTATGCCCGTGGCGTCGTGGTTTCCGGGAACTACGCCTATGTGGCGGACAGGGAGGCTGGTCTGCGGATCGTTGATGTCTCGAATCCCGCAAGCCCGACCGAGGTCGGGTCCTGCGCCACGGGGGACTACGCCTACGGCTTGGCCGTTTCCGGAAACCACGCCTATGTGGCGACCGACCTGACCGGTCTGCGGATCATCGATGTCTCGAATCCCGCAAGCCCAACCGAGGCCGGGTTCTACCAAACGCCGGGCCGTGCCTACGGCGTCGCGGTGGCCGGGAACTACGCCTGCGTGGCTGACTATGGGTCCGGTCTGCGGATTATCGATGTCACGAATCCCGCAAGTCCGATTGAGGCCGGGTTCTACGACACGCCGGGCTCTGCCTACGGCGTCGCGGTACTCGGAAACTACGTGTATGTGGCGGACAGCGACTCCGGTCTACGCATCATCAATGACTCGAATCCGCACAACCCGATTGAGGTCGGGTTCTGCCAAACGCCGGACTTTGCCTTTGGCGTCGCGGTGTCCGGTAACTACGCCTATGTCGCGGACTATCAGGCCGGTCTGCGGATCATTGATGTCACGAATCCCGCAAGCCCGACCGAGGTCGGGTCCTACGACACGCCCGGTGAGGTCTATGGCGTCGCGGTGGCCGGGAACCATGCCTATGTGACGGCCGCAGCCTCTGGTCTGCGGGTCATCGATGTCACGAATCCCGCGAGCCCGACCGAGGTCGGGTTCTACGACACGCCCAGCTATGCCTGTGATGTGGTTGTGTCCGGGAACTGTGCCTATGAGACGGACGGTGACGTCGGGTTGCAGGTGTACGAGTATACGGGCGGCGGAGTGGAGGAAGAGCCGAACGCCGAAGTCCGAACGTCGAACCCGATTCCTACGGTCGTGCGCGGCGTGCTGTTCCTGCCAGAGGCGAGAGGCGAGAAGCGAGAGGCGAGAAGCGAGTTGCTGGACATCGGCGGCCGGAGCGTGCTTGGCCTGCATTCCGGCGCGAATGACGTGTCGCGTCTCGTTCCCGGCGTCTATTTCGTCCGGGCGGCAAGCCGTGAGCTGTCAGCGGTAAGTTGTCACAAGGTCGTCATTGCGAAATAGGAGAATGAAGTGAATCCGAGAATTATGGCATTAGCGGTACTGCTCTTTCTTCCCGCCACGGTTCTTGCCTATGGCGACACCGTCTGGCTGCGCACGTTCGACCCGGGGAACGTCGCCGGCCTGCAGGCGGCCAACTGCCTCCGTATCGACGCGGACGGGAACCCGGTCGCGGCCGGTCCGTACAACGGCTGGGGCGGGGGGGATGACTTCGCGACGGTCAAGTTCACTCCGACCGGCGAGACCCTGTGGGCGCGGCGCTGCGGCACTGCTCGAATCGAGAAGCCCAACGCACTCACGCTCGACAACACCGGGAACATAGTTGTTACCGGGTCCGGGTACGATTCGTCGCCCCAACGCCAGTGCGGGCTGACTGTCAAGTACTCGCCCGACGGCCACGAGGAATGGGCGATGCGCTGGCGCCGAAGCGATGACTTCTCCGTGACGCTCCTCGACGTCGCCTGTGACCGCGACGGGAACGTCTATGTCGTCGGGACGGTTGAAGACGGCGACTACCAGAACGACATGCTGACGGTGAAGTACAACTCGGCCGGGGTCGAGCAGTGGTTCCGGACGTTCGATTGCTCGCCGGGCTACGGCCAGGTCGACGTCGGCCGGGGTGTGGCAGTGGACAGTTCCGGCATGGTGCTCGTCGCTGGCGCCAGCCAGTACTGGCAGGCCTACAAGGGTGACATCTCGCTCTTCAAGTACAGCCCGATCGGCGACGAGGTATGGCACCAGCGGTTCGAGCTTCCGGATTCGGCCAGTTCCGGGACCGGCTATCTTCGGGTCGCCGCTGACGGCGGGTTCTACGTCGAAGCCTCCGCCGCCGACCACGGCAGCCCGACCGAATACGCCGTACACAAGTTCAGCTCAGGCGGGGCTCACGAGTGGACCTTCCGGTATGGTGCGAGCACGTCCGGGAACGACTACCTGACAGCCATGGCCATCGACGATTCAGGCTACGTGTATATAACCGGCAACAGCACGGACGAGGGCGCTGTCGACTACGCCACATTCAAAGTCAGCCCGGCCGGAGACTCGATCTGGTGTGCTCGCTACGGTGCGGCAAACAACGCGTCGGCCGCCCTGTGTCTGGGTCCGCACGGCGAGGTATACATCACCGGCGTTTCCAACGACCCGGGCGAAACCCCCAGGATTGCCACGGTCAAGTATAACAACCAGGGTCTCCAGCAGTGGGCGGTTCGCACCGGTTCCGGCAGCGACGTAACCAACGGAATCGCGCGCGGCCCGGATGGCGGAATCTACGTCTGTGGCGGCTCTCAGACGACAACGGGTCGTGACTTCATGGTAATGAAGTACATGGAGTACAACCCGGGCCACGACGTCGGTTGCATCAACATTCCCTCGCCGCACGGCGCGGTTGCCTCGGGCACGGTGGTCGTGCCCGCGTGTTCGTTGTACAACTTCGGCACATTTCCAGAGAGCTATCGGGTCCGAATGCGCATCGGCACGGCCTACGAGGAGACGACGTACGTAGCCGACCACCAACCCGCCACGGCGCGGTGCGCGACTTTTCCGAACTGGATTGCCGGCCCGGTCGGCACTCATGCCGTCCTTGGTTCAACCGAACTCGCGGTCGACTCCAACCCGGCGAACGACGTGTGTCTTGATTCGGTAACGGTCGGCCCGCCGGGAATCGAAGAGTCCACTCTGGCTTCCGACCGGCCCGACAAGTTCACGGCCACCCTCGTCAGCCGCATCCTCTCTCTTCCCGGACCGCCATGCGTAGCTCATGGCGCACTCCTCAGCGTTGACGGCCGCAAGGTGCTGGACCTCACGTCCGGCCCAAACGACGTCAGTCGCCTTGCCCCCGGCATCTACTTCATCCATGAGGAACCGCCGGCGGCAAATCGCGCGGCCTCAACCATCCGCAGAGTTATGATTCTCAGATAAGGAAAGACAATGAACAGAAACGTATGTCTGCTGGTGCTTGGACTGCTCGCGGCTACGGTCGCGCTGGCCGATGATTCTCTGAACGTGCGCTACATCGGCGGCGCCGCCACGCCGGGTACCACCTACGGCATCGCCGTCGCCGGCACCCACGCCTACATCGGCGCCTGCGAGGGCGGCCTGCGGGTCATCGATATTTCGAATCCCGCGAGCCCGTTCGAGACCGGTTCCTGGGCCTCGCCCGACTATGCCCGCGGCCTGGCCGTTTCCGGAGACTACGCCTACGTCGCATGCGGCTATTCGGGCCTGCGCGTTATCGACGTCTCGAGCCCGTCGAACCCGACCGAAGTCGGCGCCTACGGCCTGCCCGACTATGCGTGGGCCGTTGCCGTCTCCGGCAACTATGCCTACGTCGCGGACGAGGATGCAGGCCTGCACATCATCAACATTACCGATCCGCATAACCCGGTCCTCGCCGGCCTCTGCGACACACCCGGCAATGCGATGGGCGTAGCGGTATCAGGCGACCACGTCTACGTGGCGGACTTGAGCGGCGGTCTGCGCGTCATCGATGCCTCGAACATCCAGATCCCGGTTGAGG
>CAIVTL010000167.1 GCA_903908785.1 Caldifarciminota bacterium
GCGCTCAGGCTGATGCCCTCGCGCAGAGTATCCAGGGCGTAGAGGTGCTCGCGCCACCGGCTGTCGATCGCGTACAGGAATACGCTTCGGCAGAGGTTGCCAAACTGCTTGTCACCCAACTCCTGCCGACGCTCATCATACCGGCGGGAAGCGATGTCTGTCAAGATTTGACGCAATGACTCCGGCGTCGCCTCCCGGCGCTCGTCCTCGCCCGACTGGAGGTCGGCAAGGAAAGTCATCTGCAATTCGCCCCGCAGTCCGTCCCAGTCCCACTCGTCCGCGCGCTTCCCCGCCGCCACCGTCTTGTCCACAAAGTCATCGACCAATCCCTTGGCCATGTCGTCATAGACGGCTCGGAGCCGGTCAGGGGCGGCGGGTTCAGCGGCGACGGGTTCAGGGGTTCCGGGGTTCGGGGGTTCGGGTGTCGGGCCGGAACCCCCGGACCCCTGACCCCCCGAACCCTCTTCTTCTCTCAGCACCGCGTCGCGAATCGTGTAGACCGCCTCCCGCTGCCGGTTCATGACGTCGTCGTACTCCAGCAGGTGCCGCCGGATTTCCCGGTTGCGTTCTTCGACCCGCTTCTGAGCACCCTCTATCGCGCGCGTGACCAGAGCGTGTTCAATCGGTTCGTCGTCTTTGGCCCCGAACTGGTCCATCAGTTTCGCGACCCGCTCGGACCCGAACAGCCGCATCAGGTCATCCTCCAGCGAAAGGAAGAACCGCGACGAACCGGGGTCGCCCTGCCGGCCCGAGCGTCCGCGCAACTGGTCGTCGATTCGCCGCGCCTCATGCCGCTCGGTGCCGATAATGTACAGGCCGCAGGGCACGTCCTTGAGGCATCGGCCCGGTTCCGCCTCCCAGTGCGCGCACGCGCCTCCGCTGTGCTCTACGAGGTAGCAGCCCTCGCCTTTGACCACGCCGGTACCGAGCTTAATGTCGGTGCCGCGACCGGCCATGTTCGTGGCAATCGTGACCGCCCCGGGCTGGCCCGCGTCTTTGATGATCTCGCCCTCGTGCTGGTGGAACTTGGCGTTCAGCACGACGTGGTTAATCTTCCGCCGCCGGAGCATGTCGGATATGACCTGGGACACGTCAACCGAAGTCGTTCCGACCAGAATCGGCCGGCCGCGCTCGTGCCAGGTCTCAATTTCGTCGACGACCGCGCCGTACTTGCCCGCGCGGGTCTTGTGCACGATGTCCGGGTAGTCAATCCGGCGCCCCGGTTCGTTGGTCGGTATCGCCACGACGTCGCGCTTGTAGACGGCAAAGAGCTCCCCGGCGATCGTCATCGCCGTGCCGCTCATGCCGGCCAGCTTTCGGTACATCCGGAAGTAGTTCTGCAGGGTGATGGTGGCGAAAGTCTGGGTGTCGCCCTGCACCTTGACGTTTTCCTTGGCCTCGAGCGCACTGTGGAGACCGTCAGAGTAGCGCCGGCCCGGCATCAACCGGCCCGTGAATTCGTCGACGATGATGACCTTGCTGTCCTGGACCACGTAGTCGACGTCCTTCTCAAACAAGGAGAACGCTTTCAGCAGGGCGCTGAAACTGTGCAGCAGTTCGCTCTTCTGCGCGTAGCGCTGGTACACTTCTTCCCGCGCCTTCAGTTTCTCCTGCGGCGTAACGCTCGTGTAGTGGTCGACCCGAGCCAGCTCTTCGCCCAGGTCCGGCAGCACAAACGCCTCCGAGTCCCCGGGCGCGAGTTCCTTTCGCCCCCTATCGGTCAGCGCGACCGAATGGTCATGCTCGTCAATCACAAAGTAGAGCTTCTCGTCAATCTCCGGGAAGCGCTTGTCCCGGATGAAGTTGAGCTCGGTGCGCTCGATCAGCGACTTCACGCCCTGCCGCTGTTCGGCCTCCAGGAGCTTCTTGTTCTTGGGCGAGCCGCGCCGGACCGTCAGCAGCCGGACGCCGGCCTCCGCATCGTCACTGGCATCCAGCAGCTTCAGCCCCTCGGCGGCGAAGCGGTTGGCCAGGAGGCTCTGCTGGCCGAAGAGCCGCCGCACCTGCGGAGTGAGTTTGTCGAAGCCTTTGTCGGTGGCCTCAACCGGGCCCGAGATGATGAGCGGCGTGCGCGCCTCATCGACCAGGATAATGTCGACCTCATCGACAATGGCGTAACCGAAGCCGCGCTGCACCTTGTCCTGCCAGCGCCCGACCATGTTGTCACGCAGATAGTCGAACCCGAACTCGTTGTTCGTGCCGTAGGTCACATCCGCGTTGTAGTGTGGCTTGCGCTCGGTCGGCTCCATCCCCTGCTGGATGCAGCCAACGGTCAGGCCGAGCGACTCGTAGACCGGCCCCATCCACTCGCGGTCACGCAGGGCAAGATAGTCGTTCACCGTAACCAGGTGCGCGCCCTCCTTCGCCAGCGCATTCAGGTACAACGGCATCGTCGCGACCAGGGTCTTGCCCTCCCCGGTGCGCATCTCGGCAACCTTCCCCTCATGCAGCACCATCCCGCCGATGAGCTGGACGTCGAATGGCACCATGTCCCATGTCGTTTCCAGACCGGTCACCGTCCACTTCTTGCCCAGCAGGCGCCGGCACGCCTCCTTGACCAGGGCGAAGGCCTCCGGCATGATGTCGTCGAGCGTCTCGCCCTCGCGGATGCGGGCGACGAACTCCTCGGTCTTCTTCGGCAGTTCCGGGTCCGCGAGCTGCTTGTAGGATTCCCAGACCTCGTTTATCTCGGCGACCCGCAGCCAGAGCCGCTTGACCTCGCGGTCGCTCTTGGACGGAATGAGGCCCTTCAGGAAACTCAGCATATCAGTGGCTCGGCGCAAGTCCAAAGGACAAAGTACAAGGGACTAAGCAAGTGGCAAGTATGAAGGCCAAACCCGACTCGGTCTTTCCACTTTGTCCTTTCCCAGTTGCTTTGTCCTTAGTCCTTACCACTTCGTCCTTTCTCTGCCGCCGCCTCACGCCTTCTCCAATCGCCTTATCGCGCTCTCGATCTCCCTGCGGACTTCCTCGAATCCTTCCTTGGCCAGCGCGGCCCGCAACGGCCCGACCTGCTGCTCGTCCCCGATGGCACCGAGCGCGACCGCCGCCTGCTGCCTTACTTCCTGACTCGTGTCGGAAAGCAGATGGCTCACGTCTGCCGCCGCGTCGCGCGCGCGCAGCGAGCCGAGCAGCTTTACGACCCCGAGGCGGACGTTCTCATCCCGGTCCTTGAGTAGCGACACCAGGTGTGCCATTGCGGACGGGCCCGCCTGCCGCGCCGCTCTCCAGTCCTGCTTTGCGCAGAGGTACCGGATTCTGTCCTCGGGTTCGGTTGGTATCCGGCCCTGGGCGGCAAGCGCCTCGGCCGCGGCGAGCCGAACCGCGGCGTCCTCGTCGGCCAGCGCGCGTGTCAGCCCTGCGGTACTGACCGGGTCGGGCGAAAGCCCGCTCGTGAACGTCCGAGCCGCCGATTCGCGCGCCGCCGGATTCCGGTCCTCAAGCAACGTCCGGACCAGATGCTCGACCGCGTCCGGGTGCTTTCTCAGCGATTCGACCGCGGCATCCCGCACGACCGGCTCGCCGTCACGGAGCGCAAAGACCAGCCGCTCCAGCACGGCCTCGTGCATCGGGTCGCTCGTTTCAACGTGGACATCGGCCAGCACTTCAGTCGCCGCCAGCCGCACCTCCGTCTCAAGACTGCTCATCGCGTCCACCAGCAGCCCAACCGTCCGTGGTGCGTTGGCCCTCGCCAGCAACCGGATGACCGTCACCTTCAGGCCCGGCGACTCGGTATGAGACTCCATCACCGCCGCCAGTCGCTCCGCAGCCCGGTCCCCGCCGAGCGCGGCCAGGTGCTCGACGAGTCCGGCGCGGAGGTCCGGCAGCCCTTCATCCTGCAGGTCGGTCAGCCCCTCGCGGGCAAACCTCGGTTCAATTGTTTCGACCAGCATCGCCGGGTCCGTGGTCTGACCGACCAGACCGGCAAGCTCCGATACCGCCTTGCTCCGCAGCTCCGGACGCCTCGCCTGCGCGCAGTACCAGTCAAGCTTCTCTTCGATGGTCCCGGGCTGCCAGCCGCGGCGCAGCAGCACATCGAGCGCGAGTTGGCTGCGCTCCGGCTCCGAACTGTGCAGCGCCTCGACAATCGCGGCCAGTCCCTCGGACGGCTTTACTTCCAGCAGTGCCTTGAACCCGACCTCGTGCAACTCGTACAGGCCGGCAAGCCGGCGCACATAGTCGCGGTATTCGGGATGGGAACGGTCGTATTCGTCAAGCGTACCGTTCAGTTCGGTAACCGCGTCTTCCAGCTCGTGCAGGGCCTGTGCGTATTCGCCCTCAAACCGGTCGCCCCGGCCCGCCCATCGTCCCATCTCCTTGGTTCGCTCGCGCAGACGGTCAACCTGCTCCCGGCCCGGCCCGCTCACGGCGTGAAGCTCGTGCACGCGGAAGCGATTGACCACCTTGGCGGCGACGCCGACGTCGCTCTCCAGCTTCTCCCAGGAAGTCTGTGGGTCGTCAAGCACGGCGGCAAGGATTCCCGGAATCGAGGATTCAAGGGGTCCAGTGCCCGACACTTGAGTCCTGGAATCCTTGACCCCTCGACCCCTTTCCGCTGGCAGCGACGGCAACCGACACAACGCGTCGAGCAGGTAGTTCACGCTGCTGGACGTTGCCTGCCCGCCCGCCTCGGCAAACTGCTGTCTGCCATTCTCAATTGCTGGTTCGAGGGTACCTAGAAAATCGCTCAGTCTTCCGGTCGGGTCGCGGCGCTCCCTGGGGTCGAAGTTCTGAAGCTTCTCCCAACCGGCGATGAGCGCATCGACCCCGGCCCGCCCGTCCTTCGGCTTCTTGCGCAGAAAGAACATAATTTGGGCTGCTCAGACCTCTGCCGGCTGTTGCTCGGGTAATTCTCGCGGTCTTGTGTTCATAAATCTCAGTGCCGGAGACAAGGAAACAATGACGCGAACGAGCGCCAGTGGCCGCTCAAGCCGCGCCCGTTCGTGATGCCGTCGATTCGGCGATTGAACTATTCGAATAGTCCCCGGAATCGAGCAGAATTCTACCGGTGAAGTGGGCTAATGTCAAGAAACCGCGCCTCTTAGGTGTGAAAGCACCGAGAGGAATAACCGCAGACGACACGCAGTGTCGCCCCGACGAAGGAGGGGTCTCGCCCGGCCGGAGTCAGGGAAATCCACAGATTACGCAGATTACGCAGATCGAGTTACCGAACCCCGGAGGGCCACACCAGCTACGAGCGCGGAAGTTCGCCGCATCCGCGAGGATTTCTTGGGTGATGGTCTGCTTTCGTGATTTCGTGGCTCGGTTTCCGTTGCTGCACCGTGACCCGCAAGACGCCGTCGGAGTCGGCGTGAGAATCCCCCCGAAAGTCCCTCTGGAAATCGCGCCAAGAGTCGGCACTCGGGTCGCGATGCGAATCGGCCAGAGAACCGGGTTGGCAATCACCGCAAGAACCCGCCCGCAGGTCACGTTCCGACAGGGCCCGGTCATCGAAGTCCAAGCCGGCCGCAGAATCGCCGAGAAAGTCCATCCGCCAACCCCCGCGACAGCCCCGGTGGAAATCGCCCCCTGAACCGTTCTGGAAACGGTTCCCACCGCGGTTCGCGGGGCGTCGATTCCAGCCTGTTTCCTGCAGGCTATTCCGCTAACATGCGACGCTACAAAGAGATACGCAAAGGCCCCGAAATGAGATGAAGATTCCTGAGCAAATCGAGCCTTGGCGGACATATAACTATATGAAGGCCCATGCGCGCATGGCGCGGCCGGACCTGAAGGACCGACAAACTGAAAGGAAAAGACATGACCGACCCGAATCAACGGTTGACTGCCTGGCAGATTAAGACCGACACCGGCAGAGTGAAGGCGACGCTCGATGCCCTGCGGCCGGAGATGCTCGAACACTACAAGACGGCGGTAGTCAGCCTCTGCGAGCTGGAGACAAAGGCGCGGCAGACGCTCAACGCGGCGGGAGTGCACACCATCATGTACGTCCCCTACTTGAGCCATGCGCGGCAACTCTACAAACTCTCGCGCCAGCAGGGCATCTCGGGTGAGAGCTTCGCCCTTGTGGCCAAGGTCCTGCTCGAAAAATGGGAAGCCCGCGGCCTCAGGTCCGACGTGCTCGCCGCAATCCGCACGCAGGTCTTCGACGCCTCCGCGCCGACACCGTAAACCGTGAGAGGTAAGCCGCAAGCGGCTAGCCGTCGGGCGCGCTGCCGCACGTTGTTGTTGACTCAATCGTCTGACCTTCTACCATCTCGGACGATGCAATCGGAGTCCTGAACGTGATGCACATTGCCGTTCTTCTCGCGCTGATGTCGGCCGGTGGCGGCTGGAAGAC
>CAIVTL010000168.1 GCA_903908785.1 Caldifarciminota bacterium
CTACACGACGCTCTTCCGATCTCCCTGCAGAAAGTTGTTGTAGAGCTGCATGTCGCCCCACTCGCCGTACACCGTCTCGATGGGCGCAAGGTAGTTCAGAAACCGAACCCCACTACCTTCGATGAGCAAAGGAAACCCGGTCGTGCCGCAGGTGAAGACATCGTCCACACCGCTCAGATACCTCGTCGTGTCGTTTGACTCCAATCTCACCTGCGGGTCCACGACCACGCGTGGCCAGCCCGCATTTTGCTCTAGCTTGACAGCTTGGACGAGAGCCCCGCCAAAGATGTGACGCTCGTTCCAATAGATGCTCCCCACGGCGATGCCGCCTCGTACTGGCAGAGCTGGCGGATGAAGCGCTTGGTCGGCCTTCGTCCACAGGGTTGACGTGAGCCGCCTCTGGACGCGAAGTGCATCCAAAAGAAGGTCGTGCAGGGGCGGTACCGCTCCGCGGCGAACGGGTGCGGCCCGGACAAGGGAGTCGGAGACGACAACAGACTTGACTTGGTGCACGTGCAGGACGGCCTCGCGTAGCTCATCCGTCTCGTTGTCTAACTCATCGAGCCACAGCCGCACGTCACTGACTTTCGCGCCGCTCTTCTCTAGGTAATCAGAGAAACCAAACAGGTCGAGGTAGGCCACGACGGCTTCAGTGTAGTCATCCTGAATCCAAACTCCGGTCGTCGCTGCGGTTGTTCTCATCGCGCGTTGGTGCTGAGGCTCATCCACGCCGGGGATTTCGAGAACACCTCATTCATGTTCTGTGTCCATCAAGGGCATCGCTGCTTCGCTGCACGTCGCCCGACTCCATCAGATGCAGGCGGGCGGCAGCCAGGCGGCGAATCGGAGCATCTTGCCACGCAGCATTGTGCCTGCGGACTCGGGCAAAGTCAAGAGGAAGATGCAGGTCACGGCCAGGTCCCGAAATCGCTTGACATCCGGCTGGTTTCTTGTTTGAATGGCCTTGTGCCGGCGTTGTGCTGCCGGCAGAACAAAAGGAGAAAACAGTCTTCGATGAATACCACAGCCTACTGGCGTGAGATTCGTAAGTCCTTTCCGAAGCTGGCGAAGAAGTACGGCACGCCGCTCTTCGTCGTCAGCAAGACGCTCCTGCTTGAGCAGGTGGCGAGGTTCCGTCGGCTTCTGCCCCGCGTCGAGCCGTTCTATGCGGTGAAGGCTAACCCTAACCCGCACGTGCTGAAAGTGCTGGCCCAGGCCGGGCTCGGGTTTGATGTCGCGTCCGCCCCGGAAATCGAATGGGTGCTGGCGGCCGGCGCCACGCCGGACAAGCTGGTTTACGCTAACACGATGAAGCGCAACGAGTCCATCGAGTTCGCATGCCGGCACAAAGTGAACCTGATGACGTTCGACTCCGAGTACGAGCTGGCCAAGATCGCTCGCCACGCACCGGGCGCATCGGTGATGGTGCGGATCAAAGTCCCGAATGTCGGCTCGATTGTCGAACTCTCGCTCAAGTTCGGCGCCGACCCGGCGGACGCGGTCCCGCTGCTGCTTAAGGCGGGCCGCCTCGGACTCAAGCCGGTCGGCGTCAGCTTCCACGTCGGGTCCCAATGTACGCATGGCGACAACTACCTTGAGGCGTTTGAGCTCTGCAAGATAATCGTCAACGAAGCGTTGCTCAAGAAGCTACCGCTGGAGATGCTCGACATCGGTGGCGGATTCCCGATTCGGCACTTCGACACCGACGAGGACTGGTTCGCCAACATGGCACCGGCCATAGACATGGAACTCCGCCGCCTGTTCGACCCGGGCATGAGGATTATTGCTGAACCGGGCCGGGCCCTGGTCGGACCCGCGTGCATGTTGCTGACGAGCGTTGTGGGCAAATCAATCCGCAACAACAAGCACTGGTACTTTCTGGACGATGGCGTATATGGTGCACTCTCCGGCATCATCTTCGACCACTGCAAGTACCAGTTCGAGGTCCTGAAGAAGGGGCCGACGCAGCTCACGACTCTGGCCGGGCCCACCTGTGACTCACTCGACATCATCTCCGGCGCCGAAGAGCTGCCCGAGCTTGATTTCGGCGACCTGGTCTATGCCCGCAGCATCGGTGCCTACTCACTGGCCAGCGCCACGACCTTCAACGGCATCCCGCCGGCCAAGCCGGTGCTCGTCCCGTAGGGAAGGGGTCAGGAAGTGAGGAGTGAGGAGTGAGGAGCAAGGGACGAAGAACGAAGAACGAAGAACGAGGAACGAGGAACGAAGTCCCGGACTGGCTGCGCGGACATGAGTGCCCGCACAAGGCGAAGTACATGTCGGGCCGCCGTATCATGCCCAAAGGCATCACCGGCAAGGAGAACCTCGCTGAACTGATGGATGAGACTTTCCTCGCCTACAACGCCGCGCGCCTGCGCCAGGGCTGCGAGCTGTTCGCGAACAAGATGCTCGCTCCCGACACCGTGGTCGGGATGAGCCTGGCCGGCGCGCTTACTCCGGCCGGGCTCGGCTGCTCGTCCGTGGTCCCGCTCATCAAGGCCGGCTTCGTTGACTGGATTGTCGCGACCGGTGCGAACATGTATCACGACCTCCACTTCGCCTTCAACCTGCCGTTGCACGTCGGTTCGCACGTCGTGGACGACACGGACTTGCGCCGCAACGACGTCGTCCGCATCTACGACGTCTTCCTCGAATACACCGACTGCCTGATGGCCACCGACAAGATACTCCGCTCCATCATCGTGCAGCCCGAATTCCAGAAGGAGATGGGCACGGCCGAGTTCTACTATCGACTCGGGCGCTACGCGGCAGAATGGGAACGGAAGAGCGGCAACCGGGATGTCTCGGTCCTGGCTGCGGCCTATCGAGCGGGCGTGCCGGTCCATACGAGTTCGCCCGGCGACTCGACCATCGGCATGAACATCGCGGGTCTCGAACTCAAGGGCCTGCAGCTCCGCATCAACCCATCGATTGACGTCACCGAAACTACATCGTACGTGCTCCACGCTAAGCGCTCCGGCGGCAAGTCAGCGGTCCTGCTCATCGGGGGCGGCAGTCCCAAGAACTTCATGCTCCAGACCGAGCCCCAAATCCAGGAAGTGCTGATGATTAAGGAATACGGCCAGGACTACTTCTTCCAGGTCACCGATGCGCGGCCCGACACCGGCGGGCTGTCCGGCGCGACACCGCACGAGGCTGTTTCATGGGGCAAGGTTGACCCGGACCGCCTGCCGGACGCAATCGTCTGCTACACGGATGTGACAATCGCCCTGCCGATGCTCACGCACTATGCGCTGGCGCGGCACCGTCGGCGCAAGCTGCGCCGCCTCTACAACCGGCGCGCTGAACTAGTCGGGGACCTGACGCGCGAGTTCCTGGCGCACTCGAAGTTCTAGCAGAAGGGATAGAGAGACAAAGGGACATAGGGATCAAGTGGAGGAGTCTGTTTCCTCACTCTGTCCCTGCATCCCTCTATCCCTTTATCCCTAGAGCCTTTCCAGTTCCTCTTTGATGAGTTGCTTCTGGTACAGTTTCCAGTACAACCCCTGCATGGCAAGCAGGTCCTCGTGCTTCCCCTGCTCCTTGATTTCGCCGGCGTCGAGCACGTAGACCCAGTCGCAGACACTCAGGACCGAGAGCCGGTGCGAGACGATGATGACGGTGACGTCGGGCAACTGGGTCATCATCCGGTTGACCAGTTCCTGCTCGGTCTCGGCGTCCAGCGCGGAAGTGGCGTCGTCGAAAACCATGACCGGCGGACGACCGACGAGCGCCCGGGCAATTGCCACGCGCTCTTTCTGCCCGCCGGAGAGCCGGGTCCCGCGCTCGCCTAAAACCTCGTCAATGCCCTTCGGGAACCCGGCCACTTCGCCGGTCAGTTCCGCGCCGGCAACCACCCGCTGCAACTGCTCATCGGTGACGTTCTCGCGGCCGAACACGATGTTGCCGCGAACCGTGTCCGAAAACAGCGTCGCTTCCTGCGGAGCGTAGCCGAAGAGCTTCCGGTAGGCGTCGAGGTCAAGCTGCCTGACGTCCTGCCCGGAGAGCGTCACGCTGCCCTGCTGCGGGTCGGCCGTGCGGAATAGCAGCCGGAAGATGGTACTCTTGCCCGAGCCGACCGTGCCGGCGATGCCGATTTTCCGCCCCGGGGCAAAGACCATCTCCGCGTCCTTGAGCACGTCCCTCGTTCCGAAGCTGAAAGACGCTTTGTTCAGCCGCAGTTCGCCCGGGACCGGCTCCTTCGGGACGGCCGGCGCCCTGACCTCAGGCGGGTGCTGTTTGACCGATTCGATGCGCTCGGCCGCACCCTGGGCGCGCCGGCCCGCGACGAACATGTTGCCGATGTCGAACATCGGACCCAGCAGCATCAGGATGTATGCGTTGAACGCGATGAACTGGCCCAGGGTCAGGTGCTGGTGGACGACCTGGGCGCCGCCGACCCAGAGCACGAGCAGGGTGGCGACCTCGGCGATGCCCATGTACATCACGCCGATCTTCGACTCCGTGCGCGTCTCGCCCATCGCCACCACTATCCGGTCGTCAAGCGTGCTCCGGAACCGGGCCGCGAGTTTCTCCTCCATGTTGTAGGCCTTGACCAGCCGGATGCCCGAGAACGCTGCTTCGATCTGGTTGTTGATTTCCGATATCTTCTGCCGCCACTTCATGAACCAGGTGTAGACCAGCGGCCCAAGCTTCAAGTAGCCGTACACCGCCAGGCCCACCGGCAGCACCGTAACCAGGGTCAGGAACGCGTTCATCCGGACCATGATGATGAGCGCGATCACGGAGGTGAACACCGCGGCCACGGTCCGGAAGATACCCGAGCAGGCGAACCAGGACAACTCGCCCATGTCGTGGTCCAGCCGCTCCATCACGTCGCCGCTCGGGAACTTGTTGGTGAACGAGTGCCCCATGTCCAGCACGCGGCGAAAGACGTCGCTGCGGATGCGCCATTGGTAGAGCTCGTTGATGCGGCCGCGCGAGAACATCAGCAGCACGTCGCCTACCGCCCGCAGGAAGCCGAACCCGGTGAGCAACAGGACGTAGCGCACCAATTGGTGCTCGGTCACGCCGCGCTTGATGCCGTCGACGATGAGCCGCAGGATGTACGGGAACGCGAGATTCAGGCCCGTGACGACGACCGTAGCCAGGACCAACCCGACGCCCCAACTCACGCGCCGTCGCCAGAAACCGAAGACTATCCGCAAACTGCCGAGACCCTTACTCCCGGTCGCCCCAGTGCCAGGCATTTCTGTCATGTCCCCTCACCGACGTACTGCAACCGGTGCAGCCGGGAATAGATGCCTTGCTGCGCCAGCAACTCGTCGTGCGTTCCCTCTTCGGCAATCCGGCCCTTGTGGATGACCAGTACCCGGTCCGCCATCCGGATTGTGGCCAGCCGGTGCGCGACGATGACCGCGGTCCGGCCCTTGAGCAGCTCTGCCAGCCCTTCCTGTATCAGGTGCTCGGTGTGCGGGTCAACCGATGACGTCGCCTCATCCAGTATCAGTATCTCCGGGTCGCGCACTAGTGCCCGGGCAAACGCCAGAAGCTGTCGCTCGCCCAAAGAGAAGTTGCTGCCGCCCTCGGTCAGCACCGAGTCGTAGCCCTTTTCGAACCTGAGGATGGCGTCGTGGATTCGCGCTCGTTTCGCTGCCTCTATCACCTGCTCGCGCGGTATCGTCTCGTCCATCATCCGCAGGTTATCCAGCACCGTACCCGGGAACATCACTACTTCCTGGGGCACAAAGCCGACCGCCTCGCGCAGCCGGTGTCGGTCCATCGTCGCGAGGTCCTCCCCGTCGTAGGCGATACGGCCCCGCGCCGTGAGGTAGAAACTGAGCAATAGGTTGACAATCGAGGTCTTGCCCCCGCCGGTCTCTCCGACC
>CAIVTL010000169.1 GCA_903908785.1 Caldifarciminota bacterium
ATGCTCACAAGGCGAAGTATCACGAGTTCTACGCCTACAACCTGAACCGGGACACTTGGGGGCCGTTGCTGGAAGGCATGCCGATTGCGGGTTCTGCCGGAAGCAAGGCGAGCAAGGACGGCGGCTGTGCGGTATGGGTGGACGGCGCGGTGTTTGCACTGAAGGGAAATGGCACCCAGGAGTTCTGGATGTACAGTCCGCTGATAGAGGGTTGGCCACTGGAACTTGATACCATTCCGACTGCCACCCACTCCGTTAGACCGAAAAAGGTCAAGGCGGGTGCGGACATGACTGTCTGCAACGGTCGCATCTACGCCCTCAAGGGCAACAAGACGCGAGACCTGTTGCGCTATAGCTTGCCCGGCGGCGGGGTAGACGCGCTGTTGCGGGAGCACTTTGCGGCGCAGCGCTTGATGAAAGACCAGGGCAGGCAGACTGGCGGCGAGTCGCCGGTCACGGAAGGCATTGAGGCGTTCTGCCCTCGCTGGCGGAGCGACGGGGCCGCCGTGATTCTGGCCCATGACGACTCGTTAGATTGGAGCCAGGTATATGAGGTTGAGTACTCAGGCGGCGTCGGGACAGAGACCCGCATCGTCGACGTGGAGGCGCACTGCGAAGAGCCAAGCTACAACGACGCCGGGGACATGGTTTGCTTCACGATTGACACGGCCGGGTACACACAGATCGCCGTAGTGGACCTCGACACGAGCGACAACGGCCGCGATGACGCCACGGGTTGCACGGCCCCGGTGCAGGCACTATCCGCCGATGGCACGACGCCGAAGCCAAGGGCACTGGGCGACATAACCATCTTATCCTCAAGCTCTTACGACCACTCTTCGCCTTCCTTCTCGCCGTCCGGCGACTACATTTGTTTTGTCAGGGAGTCCGAGGACGGCGACGATGATGTTTGGTGCGTGCCGGCTGACGGCGGAAGCGAGGTGCAGTTGACCGCTTGCGGTTGGTCGCACGCGGACCCTGTCTGGCTCAACGAAACCACCTTGGTGTTTACGCACATCCCCGACGATGACTGCGACCAGATAGGAAAACTCGTAACCACGACTTCCACCGAGACCGATTTGACCTCATCTTCATACGACCACGCCCGGCCCGACGCAACCGAGTCCGGCACGACAGTGTGCTTCGAACGCTTCGACGACGACGGTACGCACATCGCGAAGGTGTCGGCAAGCGGCGGGAGCGAGACGGTCCTGACCACGGGCGCGCAGGATATGGACGCACCAGACTGGTGCAACGACTATGCCATATTCTGCACGCGGTGGACCGGCATAACGAGCGCCATCTGCCGGGTCAATGCGGTGAGCGGCGGCTGGACGCCCGTGACTGACTCGTCGGCGATTCGCGACAACCCGGATTGCTGGTACAACCAAGTCGGCAACACGAGTTACATCACCTACGAACGCGAGAACTGGGACCCGCCGGTCCTATTCGGTAACGACGGCAGGAAGAAGAAGTGGGGCACTGGTATCTTCAAGATGCACTTCCGCGAGCCGCAAGGCGGCCAGCAGGGCGCGAGCATGTACACGTTTGCCTTGGAGAAG
The DNA here is from genome assembly GCA_903908785.1 of Caldifarciminota bacterium. GTDB lineage: Bacteria > Hydrothermota > Tepidihabitantia > Tepidihabitantales > Tepidihabitantaceae > UBA2258. The sequence goes on from CAIVTL010000169.1 coordinate 1,563, forward strand.
GCAGAGCCGAACCCGGCCACCAACCGCGTCCGGATACGCTGGCAGGTTCCGGTTGAAGCTCAGGTGTCGCTGCGCGTGTACAACACGGCGGGACAACTGGTCAAGGTGCTGGCGGACGGCAGGGTCAAGCCTGGGGCGCACACGAGCGTCTGGAACGGAACGGACACGAGGGGCCGACGGCTGGCCAACGGCGTGTACTTCTGCGCGCTGGATAACGGTGCGAAGAGAATCAGCAGGAAGCTCGTTCTGACCGACTAACCTTCCGAGCCTCCGACCCAAAGGCTGCCCGCGTCCGTGCGGGCAGCCTGCTCTCAAGTGCCTGTGTTGCGCTTCTCCGAACGGCCCGCGACTATCGGGCGGTCAGGGGAGACGCCCGCGCGTCGGCGCGGCAGGCTTAGTACGTGGGGGAATGTGAAGTGTCTTGGCCAGTCGAATTCGCTGCGTGAACCCTACCTTGACTCCCGCCCATTCCGCCCATAGGCTGTGGAATGACGAAAGGAGCCTGACATGGCAACATTGAGTCTGGAAGACCGTGTGAAGAAACTGGAGCGGGAGCTTGCGGACATGAGGAGCGTCATGGAGAAGGAGAGAGACTCCTCTCCGGCCTTCACCGAATCCGCACACAGGGGTTGGCGGACATGAAAAACGTGGTGCGTACCCGCAGGGTTGAGATTGTGGATGAGAAGGGCAAGACCCGCGCCGTGCTGGGCGTGACCGAGGAAGGGCTAGGGCTGTGGCTGCGTGACGAGAAGGGCAAGGCCCGTGCCGAACTGAGCTTGAATAGGGTAGGGGCAGGTCTGTACCTGCTCAACGAGAGGGGCAAGGGTAGAGCCATGCTTGGCGTTGCCGGAGACGTGCCGGCGCTGGCCCTGTGGAATGAGAAGGGCAGAATCGGCGCCTTGCTAGGTGCGAGCATGACAGGGTCGGGGCTGGTCTTGAACGACCAGAAGGGTAAGCTGAGGGCCAAGCTGGCCATGGTCGAAGACCAGCCCGGCCTCACACTCTTCGACGAGAAGGGGAAGCCACGCGTAAATCTAGAGATGACTGCAGAAGCGGCTCCGCAAGCCCTGACCAACGAGAAGGGCAAGCCCAAGGCCGGACTTGGCACGTCCGCGGCAGAGCCTGAACTGACGCTGTCTGACGGTAACTGCTCGGCCCGCGCCGTGCTAACCGTGACCCGTGGAAACGGGCCGGAGCTCGTCCTGTTCGACGGCGAGGGCAGGGCACGCGCCGGGCTGAGCCTGCCGGTGGGAGACCCTGGGCTGGACCTGTTCGACGATAAGGGCAGGCGAATCTGGAGCCCGCAGGAGTAAGGAAGGGACCCGAGCGGAAACGCGTAGGACCGCGCGTTTCGGGCCCATCCTACTCGGTTCCCACGGCGTAGTGGCCGATCGGCGTACGGACTCCATGGTGGGCAGGGAAGGGGTCGGGTCAGCTATGCCTGAGACACGGCCGAGGGCAGACGGGCTTCGGCTTACGGCTCACGGCTTGCGCTGACGGCAGGCAAGCCGCGCGCGTGCACGAAAAGCTGCGAATTGAGAACTGGCCCGACTTCCGCAACTTCTGTTCCCGACTTCTGTACGGCGGGTCATGCCTCACGGCCCCACCGCTCCGGAGGCAATCGAACTGGGGGAACACGGCCTAGCCAAAGGGAGGCCTTATCTTCAAGGCCGTGACTCGATTTCCGTTCCGCATTTACCCTAGTAATCTGGGACGCACGCAGTGAAGCATTCTCGATTGGCTCGCCGCAGGCGAGCGCGACATATCCTTCCACGGTTCGGATGTCACGTACGCCGGCTTGAAACCCGCTAGTTACCTCCAGGAAACGGATGCCGAGTTCTGCCACTGACTTCCTGACCGTCGGAAAGAAGGCTTCAACGGTCATCGGGACCGCGAGTAGGTCGGGGATTCCGCAGAAGACACAGTCGCTCTTCCTACTCCACGCACGGGCAAGGAATTGTTCTACCGGCATAAGACGGTCCGAGGTAGCTACCTCTGCAAAGAAGAGGCCGCTGTAGTGGTCTCGCAGCAAGTAGTGGACCAAGTGGGTGCGTTCGTCCTGCGTCACATTGTCCAGCCGAATCTCCATCGGCTTATGTTGATACTTCAATCTTCCGTCTCTGGTCACGTAGTAGTGTTTTGATGCGCAGACGGTCAGTTGATGAACATGATTAGGGTAAAGGGATGAGTATCGCAACATGGCTAGCGTACTAGGGACTGTCGGCGACGCACTTCCTATCTAACTTCGGTTAAGGCCGAGGGGTCGGACTGCATTGCGGACATGTTAGGCGGGTGGGCTGTCATGGCTGCGTGTCGTAGTTGAGGCGGGCTGTTGTGGTCACGTTCTTGTCGGATACGGCAGAGAATGAGTTGTCGTAAACGAGGTAGTGGCTGCCGGTGCTGAGATACACATTGAACGAACCCGTTGTCAACTGACCTGAGTTGTATTCCGGGTACACCGCATGGCCGTTGGACCAGTTGATGTAGTCCGACTCCGTCATGACGAGGACTACGATGTCATTGCCGCTGCCGCCCGACGCGGTGAAAGTGCCCTGCAGATGCGGGCTCAGCATTGCGCCTGTCACATCTATGGTGTAGAACCGCCAAGTGGCCGCTGGCACGGTGAACGTCGTATTCGCGATTACGTCAGAGTGAGGCTCCGGCTGCGGTGCGTGGTGGCACGCCACCACGGACAGCCCTGCGGCGAGTAGTGTAACCACACAGACATGGACCGTTTTCATGCTTCCTCCTATTTAGTCGGCCCGGCTGTCACAGCGGGAATCGTGGACAAGCAGGGCGGGTTGTCAGATGACGACAATGGTGATGCCTACTTTCGCTCTCCCTTGGCCGCGCGGCGCAGGCGGTCGCCGGCTTGCCCGACGCGGTGCCACGCCGTTATTGCACTAATGAACGAGGCCAGGTCGAGCGCGGCCGGGATTCCGATAGATATCGTTGGGTCGACGTAATGGCGTCCGTCCGATTCGATCATGTTGCACACGGCTGTTATGATGATGCTGGCGGCGGACATTCCGACGCTGTAATAGTAGGATGTTCTCGCGGAACGCAGACTAGCACCTGCGTCCTCGACGGACCCCACGTTGAGACCAAGCTGCTCTTTGTGAGCCACCAGCCACGAACTGTCCATCGGGGCTGGCACGCCGAGCATGATGCTCAGGCCTGGTAGACGCGCCTTGAGCGAGTCGGCTCGGGCCACGTCCGAGACGGTCATGCTCACAACGTCGGTCAGCTTGAGCACGCGAATCGCGCCCGATGGCGGTTGGACGCATACATAGGGCGAGTCGACCGATACGACCGTGCCGTCTATCTTGCCGGTCTTGGTGGTTACGACATCTGCAACGGCCATCCCCGTTGCCAAGAGCGCGACCAGCACGACTTTCATTCTCATGGTAGCTCCTTCATTCGAGGTCCAGTCCAAACCGATGGTACGGATTACGTGACGAACATGTTAGGTGTCCCGCCGGGTCACATCCAATGCGCGGGCGAGACGTGTTCATGGCTTACGGTTCCGGCTTTTGCGGGCAGGCTTGTCGCTGACCATGACCGCGTCGGCGTCGGAGGTGGCGGGCGCAAGTTCCAGTTGGTGGTAGCCGTTGCTGACGTGTTTGGGCGCTTCTTTGAACGTCGCCTGCTGCGGCGGGACATCGAGGCCTTTGCCGGCCAGTAGCTCCGCAATCGTGCGAAGCTGGATGCGCGGGCAGTCCATGTTCCAGCCTGGCGAATGGTAGAATCCCGCGTCGGCAGCCTCGGTTCTCATCGGCCCAGTCGGCTCCTGCATTGATATGAGCACGCCGATTGCCGCCTGCTCTCGTTCAATCACTCCGCGCAACTCGTGGACGTGCGCCACGCCGGTGTGCCCGGCCTTTACCGAGAGAATCACCTGCTTGGTCTTGCCCTCATCCTGTTCGTCATGAAAGTAGATACGGCCATCTATGCCTTTGTCCGCACCCTTCTTTCCTTCGGCCGGCCGGGCATCCACCAGGCCGAGTGCCCACCATTGGAACTGGTATGGGTCCTGCTTTGCCAGCGCCTCGGCCCCGGCTACATCGGTCGGCTCGCCGATAACCTGAAACTGCGCGTCCTTGCCAAACGTATCGTACAGCCGTTTCTTCATCAGCGTGATGGCAAGATGCGTGATGTCTATGCCTATCCATCGGCGGTCGAGCCGCTGGGCTGCGATGACGGCGGTGCCGCACCCGCCAAAGGGGTCGAGCACCGTGTCGCCCACTTTGGACGACACCTTGATGAGGCGTTCAAGCAGCGCCTCAGGCTTCTGCGTGGGGTATCCCAGTCGTTCTCCACCGACTGTAATGCCGCGCAGCAGGTCGATGTCGCCCC
>CAIVTL010000170.1 GCA_903908785.1 Caldifarciminota bacterium
AACACTGTGACGGGTTCCTGCTTTGGGACTCCAAGGCGGATGCTTACAATATCATGCACACGCCTTTCAAGCGGGATGTGTGCGCCGAACTAGCGAAGGCCGCCCACGAAGCCGGGATGCGCATCGGTTGGTATTTCTCGCCGATGGACTGGCGTGACCCGGACTGCCGCAATGAAAAGAACGCCGAGTTTGTCCAGCGCATGCAGGAAGAGTTGAGGGAGCTGCTGACGAATTACGGCCGCATTGACTTGCTCTGGTTCGACTACGACGGCCGTCCGTCGCCCTGGGACCAGGAACGGACTTATGCCCTGGTCAAGAAGCTCCAGCCCCAGATTGTCATCAATAATCGCCTGGACCTCAGCAACCAGGACGCAGGCAACCCGAAAAATATCGGTCCCCACGCGGACTACTGCACTCCGGAACAATTGGTCGGCGGATATGACACCCAGCACCCGTGGGAATCGTGCATGACGCTTTCCGCCCGAAACCAGTGGGCCTGGGGCGGGGCAGAGGATGGGGTGAAGCCCTACCAAGCGTGCCTTGAGATGTTGATTCGCTGCGCGGGCGGCGATGGCAATGTACTGCTCAATGTCGGGCCGAAGCCCACCGGTGAGATTGCCCCGGAGCAGGTCGAGCGGCTCCGGCAGATCGGCGCCTGGCTGGCGAAATATGGTGAGAGCATTTATGGCACGCGTGGGGGGCCCTTCAAGCCTGGCGATTACGGCACCTCGACCCGCAAAGGCAACACCGTCTATCTCCACATCCGCGACTGGGACGACGGAAGGCTGAACCTGCCGGCGATCCCGGCGAAGATCGTGCGCAGCCGGGTGCTGGGCGGGGGAAACGCCGACGTTCGACAAACCGCCGCGGGGATTGAAGTTTCGGTTCCCGAGCGCGACCGCCAGCCATTGGATACGATTGTGGCGCTCGAACTGGACTCGGCAGCGGGCCGCATCCCGGCGATTGCTGTCCCAGGAATGGTGTCCCTTTGCACCCAGGCCAAAGCCACCGCCTCCAACGTTTACCAGCACGACGCCTCCTATGGCCCCGACAAAGCGGTAGACGGTCATGATGACACGCGTTGGGCCACAGACGGCGATACTAAGTCTGCTTGGTTAGAGGTGGACCTGGGCAAACCGGCGGAGTTTAGCCGGGCGGTTATCAGGCAGGCATTTCCAGAACTGAAGCGCATTCGGAAGTACGCCATCGAATACTGGCAGGAAGGTCAATGGAAGTCCTGTTATGAAGGAACGAACCCGGGTGAAAAGACGGTCGCTCGATTTGCGCCGGTCACCGCCCAGCGCGTGCGCTTGAACATCACTGACGCGACCGACGGTCCCACTATCTGGGAATTTGCTCTCTTCCCGCCGGCCAGCGGCTCGACCACAAAACTGTGAAGCCGCACCGGAATCCGCACTTGGTCTGATTCGCATTTACTATCCAGATGAGACTAACGCACCGCACCGACCATTGTAGGAGACGAGGTGACGAGTCTCTAATCTCCTTTTTTCGCTTGCTGTGGACTCTGATCAGCGACTCGTCACCTCGTCTCCTACAATGGCTAGTCTCATTTAGAGGGCGAACTGGAAAGAGGGAGAACTTCC
>CAIVTL010000171.1 GCA_903908785.1 Caldifarciminota bacterium
CCCGGTTCACGTGGCCTGGCAACGGGCTGACCGAGTCATGTGCGTGACTGACAGTATGCCCTCGGGTTCATTCGGAGGGTGCGACGCGCAGCCGACGTTGGTGCAGGTGTCAACCCAACCGGCCGGTCATCCGTTCATCGAGGCATACGGCGACCTGTTGTACATCGTCTGGCGCGACCGGCAGTCCGGTTCTATCGTCAGGACTAACCGGCACGTCTGGGACGTTCTGAATGCATGGGTCCTACCCGCTCTTGTCTCCGGCCCCGCGGACTTCCCGGCATGCTCGAAGAGCGGAGTCAGCATATGGGAGCAACCGGACTTCTGCGGACGGGGCGACATCTGGGCGAATGTGTGCGGGCCGATATACAATCTGAGCGAGTCACCGAATATCAGTTCCAAGTACCCGCACTTGGACGTCGGACTCAATCTGAACGGCCCGACCCCGGTTGTGGATACTATCTACAGCATCTGGACCGAGAACGTCGATGAGTCGCTGTACTGCGTGCGGTTCCGCAAGCGGGGAGTGCAGGGAACGGACGGCCTGCCTCCGACGTCACCGACGCAGGTCCTTTTCTCTGGACGAGAGACGGCATCTACGTACTGCCTGTTCCGCTCGGGACGCGACTCAAGCCGCGGAGTCGGGTTCGACTATGGCAATGACTCGCTGAGCTACCGGATAAGGTACATGGATCCGAGGTTCAACTACCTGGCGGAGTTCACCCTTGCGCACAACAAGCGGCTGTTCTTCGAGCAGTCAGTCCGAGCGCGGGGCGAGGAGATTGCCCGTGTGCGATTCGGCCCCAACAAGACGGACACTGTGCGACTAGTCATACCCAGGCGGTTCTACGAGAACGGGGCAACCCTGCCGTTCAGTCTAAGGCGGCTTACCGGCGAGTATGCGGCTCTCGCAGGACTCAAGCTCTACGCCTTCGAGCCGCGCAGGACTCGGCCGGGTGGCGCAATGGCAGGGACAGCGCCGGTCCTGCTGGAATCGAGGTTGTATGATGCTGCGCCGTGTCCGAGCCGTGGGGCGACGATTCTGCGGTACCAGATACCTCGGCCCACGCATGTCACGCTGAAGATATACGACGCGTCTGGCAGAAGCGTGCGGACGGTTCTGGACTCAGAGCGGCCCGCCGGTGTCTACACCGTGGCTTGGGATGGCCGAGACCAGCGCGGTCGCATGACTGCGAACGGCATATACTTCTGCAGGATGAAGGCCGGCGACTACAAGGACGGAAAGAAGCTGGTTATCAGCAGATAGTTGGAGGAGCTTCGATGGCGGCGCGGGGCAACCCGCGCCGCCGCTTTCAAGGCGTGGGCGATGGAGTTCGTGCTTCGGACTTCGCGGACGCGCCATTCTATCCGTACCTGTGCGTACCTGCCTTCGTGGCGTCCGTGTCGATTTCCGAGTCAGAGCCCGGTTCTTGACATGCGGCATCTACGAGCGGAACATTAAGCATGAGAATCATGGCTATTTTCCTCTGTTTGTTCCCGGCGTTCGTGCTTGCGCAGAATTGCGCCGTGTGCCCGAATCAGCAGGCTGGAGCCGCACCGTGTCACTGGCTTGAGGTGACCGGCGTGGTGCCGGACGGGCCGGGCGCGCAGGCGGGAATCCGCATCGGCGATGCGCTGGCGAGCTATGACGGTAAGGCGATGGGCTGCCGGGCAGACTTGAGCGCGGCGCAGGCCGCGGTGCAGGTTGATTCGCTGGTGGCCACGTTCCGGCGCGGGAACAAGGAGCTGAGCTTCGTGCTGCCCAAAGGCAAACTCGGCATCTACTTCGCGGAGTGGCAGAACGACCTGCTGCCGGCCCCGGACGCGAAGATGCTCGTGGACGTGCCGAACCTGAGCTGGGCGCAACCGAACAGCTTCATGGGCGCGCTGGAAGCGGTCAGTCACCGGCTGAACGACCACATCGGCTACGCGTTCCTGTGCGGCGTGTCGGGCGCAGCGTTCCGCACCCAGTTCTTCGATACGTGGTGTCCGAGCTCGGTCGATGCGACCTGCGGGTTCGACGCGGGCACCGAGGCGCTGAGCGCGCGCGGGTTGGACGTCCGGTGGCTGGAGGTCTCGACCGACGGCAAGAACAAGCCGCAGATAATCGACTCCATCAAGAAGAGCATCGACGCCGGGATGCCGGTGCTGGCGATTGACCTGATTGAGGCACCGGAATGGGGCGTCATTATCGGGTATCAGAATAACGGCGAGGATTTGCTCTGCCGGACGTACTTCGACAAGCGCAAGGGGTTTGAGGTCGCGCAGAAGTTCCCGTTCATCGTCGGTATCCTGAGGCGTACGGGCTTTGTGCCGGATGCGGATTCGAGCGTGCGCCTGTCGTTCGGCCTGGTCGCGCGGAACCTCACCACCGAGAAGTACGGCGAGTACTACTCGGGCCTGGCCGCGTTCGACAAGTGGATTCTGCGCCTGAAGACCGACGACCTTTCGAAGCTCGATACCACGAAACTGGCCAACGTGGTGATGGCGAACCATACGATTCTCAACCGCCTGGTCGCGGACCGCAAGACCGGCCTTGAGTATCTCGACCATGTCGGCACGGGCCGGGATGACTTAAAGCCGCCGATGGCGAACCTGACCACGTTCTACCAGCAGGAAATCGACCTGCTTGGGCCGTTGGTCGAGAAGGTGCCAGGTCCCGGCAGTGTGGAGAAGGCCGCGGACTGGCCTCAGGGATTGAAGGACGCCGAAATCGCGGCGCTGGAGCGAGCCCGGGCCTTGGAGACGCAGGCACTGCCGACATGGCAGGGGCTGGCAAAGGTAAAGTGAGGCTAGTGCGAAGTGTCATGTCGAGCGAAGTCGAGACATCTCGCCCTTTTCCTGCGAGACCCCTCGACGACCTCGGGGTGACGGGCGGGTAGATAGGAATGCTGGAGAAGTACCGGCCGGAGTTCTACCGCGAGGTAGCTGCGTTCGCCCGCCGGTGCCCCAACTTCGGCTACGTCAAGACGACGATCAGGGCCCACACCAAGGAGGGCTTTCCGGGCGAATGCCATGTCTGGCGGGAGGGCGGTCGGATTGTTGCGTTCGCGGCAGTGGCGTGGCTCAACCCTGACGACGCCTGGCTGTGGGGTATGAGGGTTGACCCGGAGTTCCGGAATCAAGGCGTCGCCTCGAAGTTCACCCGCGCCCAGTTCCGGCTCATCAAGCGGGCGGGTTACGCCTGGGCCGGGCTGAACACACTGGACCATCGCAAGCCGGCTCCGACGTTTCGCGTGATGGAGAAGCTCGGGTTCCGGCTTGAGGATACCTATGCCACTGACGTGTACTGGCGCGGGCCGAAGCGCGTGGCGCGGCCACGGCTGAAGCCGTACCACGACATCCTCAGCCACTACGTCGAACTCGGCCGGAAGACCATCTTCCACCAGAACCCGGGCTGGTTCTGTTCACGCCTGATTCCGGCCCGCCGGGCCTGGGTGAACGGTTTCGGGTTCACGCTTGATGATGTGCCGGTGCATGTCAGGCGGCAGTTCTACGTCGAGAAAGGACGTAGGCACACGCTGGTGACGGTTAACCTCTTCGACCGGCCATCCGACTTCGGGCCGTTCGTGCCGCGGCTGCTCGCGCTCGTGCCGAAGCGAGGGCGCATGGTCATCGCCTACCCGGTTGAATGGGCGCGGCCGTTTCGCAAAGCCGCCCGCGCCGCGATTCCCAAGCGCAAGGGGAATCGAGGATACTGGTCCAGCGCCTGGCGGATCTACGGGCGCGACCTGCGCCCGTCCTAGACCGCAGGCAGGGTCAGTCGCTGCGGCCGGTGTTGCGGATGTCGTGGCGGGACGAAGGCCACGGCGAGGCGGCCGGTCCATCGCACGCCGTTGTCAGTGCGCGCAGCGCTCCGCCATCAGGAATCAGCAGCAAGCCGTCCGGCCGGATAGCCGGCGTCCCGGTGGCATCCTGCAGCCTGGCGTTCCAGCGTTCGCGCCCGCCCGGCCCCAGACAGCGGGCGTGCTCCATACAACCCAGGTAGAAAGCTGAATCGGTGCCTGCCGCCGATGCTCGCCGTACGGGCCATTCGGTCACCGCCTTCCACAGGACAACGCCTTGCGGGCTGACACAGATGACCGTGTCATCCTCAGCCAGCCCGAATACGCAGTTGCCGCTCTGGTCGACAACGCCCGGACTGGCGAGGTCGCTGAGCCCCAGGTGCCATTCTTCGTTCCCATGCGGGCCGAGTGCGTAGAGCACGCTATCGTTATCGGCCACATACAGCCGGCCGGAGCCCCCAACGGCAATAATTCTTGTCGACCAGCGCGACGTGGCGTACACCCATTGCAGCGCACCGGTCTGATCCACCGTCACTATCTTGCCGTAGCAGGGAACCGATACCAGCCCGCCATCGTGGATGACGGGTGCACCGAGCGACAGCGCGCCGAGTTGACGGCGGCAGCGAACTGTTCCATCGGGGTTCAGGGTGTAGAGGCCGCTGTCCTCGGCTGCCACATAGATAGCCCCATCGGCCCCAAGCGCCGGCGGATAGATGGTGCCGGAATCGACCGCGAACGTCCAGAGGCTCTCACCGCCGGGGCTGATTGCGCGCAGTTCCTTACCCGCGACGGCGTAGATCGTTCCGTCCTCGGCAACCGCGAGAGCCCCGACGCCGCTTGACGTCCCCGCGCGCCACTTTCGGACCCCATTCGCAGTGAGGGCGAGCACGAAACCGTCTTCGCCGGCCATTGGAGGAAAGGGCCACCACCAGCTCGTTGTCGCGCCGATGTAGATCGTGCCATCCGGACCGAGGGCCGGGCTGGAGGATATGGCTGTGCTGGTGAGAAAGTCGGCGCCGGAGTCGGCTGCGGCAACCCAGACAGTCTTGCCGTATCGCGGCCCGAAAAGCCCTCTGCAGCTCACTCCGAGCAGCACACAGAGCGCTGCCGAAACCGCGGCCACGGCGAAGCGCGGCAGAGCGCGGGCGCGAGTCCCTGTCGGCACGAATGGAGGATAGTAGTCGGTGGGGGTCGTGTCAATCTCCGCGTTTGGCCCGGGAACGTCACGGGTTGCTGACCCCCGCATTCAGGCCCAAGTCGTTCTGTATGCCGTCGGCGGGATGCTGTATACTCCCACCGTGCCTGACACTCCTGACTGGCTCCAGGGCCTGAACCCGCAGCAACTGCAAGCCGTTACCCACGGCGATGGGCCGCTGCTCATTATTGCGGGCGCGGGCACAGGCAAAACCAACACGCTTGCGCACCGGGTAGCGTGGCTGATTCACGAGGGTGTGCAGCCCGGCCGGATTCTGCTGCTCACCTTCACGCGCCGGGCCGCGCAGGAGATGCTCAACCGGGCACAGGCGGTCTGCCAGGCCGCGACCACCAAAGTCTGGGGCGGCACGTTTCACTCGATGGCCAACCGGCTGCTCCGTACCTACGGCCGGGTCGTGGGCCTGCAGCCGGAGTTCACGGTGATGGACGAGTCGGACTCGGCCGACATGCTGGGCCTGATTCGCGCGCAGATGGGCCTCACCTCAAAAGAGAAGCGGTTCCCGCGCAAGTCGACCGTCCGTTCCATCTACTCGCGAGTCGTGAACTCGCGCGAGCCGCTCGAACTGGTGCTCAAGAAGGAATATCCGTGGTGCGTCGAGGCGGAGGAAGGGCTGCGAACCATCTTCAACACCTATACGAAGCGGAAGCACGCGCGGCAGGTGTTGGACTACGATGACCTGTTGCTCTTCTGGAATCTCGCGCTGGAGGACGCGACGGTCGCCGAGGCGATGGGCGCGCGATTCGACCACATCCTCGTGGACGAGTACCAGGACACGAACATCATCCAGGCCGAAATCCTGCAACGGCTACGGCAGAAGAATCACAACATCACGGTCGTCGGCGACGACGCCCAGTCAATCTACTCGTTCCGGGCCGCAACCATAAAGAACATCCTTGAGTTCCCGAACCAGTTTCCGGGCACGACGGTCGTGACGCTGGAGCAGAACTACCGCTCGATTCAGCCGATACTCGACGTGGGCAACGCGGTGATGAAGCCGGCGCCGCACCGCTACACCAAGAACCTCTTCGCAGTGCGGGAGGGAAAACAGAAGCCGGTGCTGGTCACTTGCCGGGACGAAGATGAACAGGTGAAGGTTGTTTGCGACCAGATACTCGAACACCTGGAGCAGGGCATCAAGCTGCAGCAGCAGGCAGTGCTGTTCCGGGCCGGGCACCATTCAGACCAGCTCGAAATCGAACTCGCGCGCCGCAACATTCCGTTCCACAAGTACGGGGGCCTCAAGTTCCTTGAAGCCGCGCACGTGAAGGACCTGCTCGCGCTCCTGCGCATCCTGGAGAACCCGCGTGACGACATGAGCTGGTTCCGGGTGCTCGAAATGCTTGAGGGCGTGGGGCCGAAGACCGCGGAGCGGTTCGTTGCCGACCTTGAGGCTCGGACCTACGACCTCGCCGTGCTGGGCCAGATTACCATGCCCGCGGCCGCGCACGACCAGTTCACGGCCCTGGCCCAGACGCTCAACTCCTTGCGCCAGGAGGAACTGCCGGTTGCGGCCCAGGTCGAGCGGCTGCGCCGGTTCTACGAGCCGTTCCTGGCCACGCTCTACGACAACCCGAAGCCGAGGCTGCGCGATTTGGAGCAGCTTGAGGCAGTGGCCCAGCGGTACAAGTCGCGCTCCAGCTTTATCTCGGACCTGACGCTTGACCCGCCGGACACGACCGCGGACTTTGCCGGTCCGCCGTTCAAAGACGAAGACTGGCTGGTGCTTTCCACGATGCACTCGGCCAAGGGTTGCGAGTGGAAGGCGGTCTACGTCATCCATGCCGCGGACGGCATGATTCCGTCGGACATGGCGACCGATGACGACGATAGCATCGAGGAAGAACGACGACTCTTCTATGTGGCGGTGACGCGAGCCAAGGACTGGCTCTACGTCGTGTTCCCGTTGCGCTATTACTACAAGCGTTACCCGCTGGGCGACGCGCACGCGTACGCACAACTTACGCGGTTCGCGCCCGCGAACGTCCAGCGGCTGATGGACGCGCGCGGCGGGACCTCGCTTGAGACCCATGCAGGTCCGCCGACCGACGAGGAGATCCGCGCCAAGATCGCGCGGTACTGGGACCGGCGGTTTTAGAATGTTGCGAGTTACGGGTTGCGAGTTGCGAGTTGCGAATAGCGGACATGAAAGAAAGGTGCTGGTCGCGGTCGCGGTGCTGATACTGGCGGCGGTGGCGCAGGCGAATCCGGGTTTGAGCCCGGGCTGGGCCCGGGCGCGCGCGGCGGAGATGCAGATGCGGCCACGTCGCCTGGACGTGCCGGCGGTGCGACCGGACACCGATATCGTGGTCGGATTCCCGGACTCAAACGAAGTCCGCGTCATCAGCGGTACCTACTCACACCAGGGCCGGATTATCGTGTTGAACAACGGTACGCTCACCCTCGACAGCGCAGACTTCACCCTGCGCGGTGACATCTTCGTCCTCAACCACGGGACCCTACGAATCCGCAAGGGCCGGCTGACCGTTCCGCAGCAGTTCGCGTACCAGTACGGCGCGCAAGTCTCGAACGACGGCAGGTTCGAACTCGACACCTGCCAGGCCCGCTACGGCGGGTCGTCGTGGGGCGTGGCGGTCACCGACAGCGCGGCCTTCGCGGTCAACGCCTGCACGCTGCGCTATGGGTTCACAACCGTCAGCCTCATCGGGCACGCGCAGGTGGACTACTCAGGCTCGGACTTCAGTTCGGAATACGTGGTCTTCGACTCCTGCCGGCTGCATGTCAGCCGTTGCGACACGGCGCTGGTCTGGCTCGGATTCCCGACGGGCAGCATCGTCGATGTTACGCTGCCGGGAGCGGACACAACCCTGCGGCACTGGGAAATCCACGACGGCATGCCCGGGATTTCGGGCATCGGATACTCGGTGACGCTGGACACTATGACCGGCGTGCTCTGGGGCAGCTTTCCGCAGCCCGGTTGCCGCGTCACTGTCCGTGACTCCCGGATGCGAACGACCGGGCTTCTGATTCCCGGCCCGGATTCGGTTTACATGTCCGGGCTGGTGAACAACCAGCAACACGCGGACTACACGCTGCCGCTGGCCGACCGGCAGTTCCGGCTCGTCAACACGTATCTCGGCACCTGGAACCTGTACCCCACGGACTCGTCGAGGTTCGTGCTCGAGTCTTCGGTGTTCGGCGAGATGCTGGCGATGGGCGCGCTCAAAGCCGTTATCCAGAACGCCATCTGCGACGGGTCCGGCGGGTACATCGGCGCGGAGGGCTCAAGTCAGCTCTTCTTCATCCTCTCGATGATTGAGACCCAGGTCGTCTCGCGCGACCGGTCGCTCGTGGTCGGCGCGGCCTCGACCGTCCGGTTCGGCTCGGTCAACGTCACCGACGCCTCGACCATGCTGCTGATGTTCTGCTCAAGCGAGTTTGCCCCGCGGCCGCTCGATACCAGCGTGGTGTACCTGTGCGACTACGCCATTCCCTCCGGGGCAACGGTGGACACGAGCTTCCCGGTCATCGGCACCGCCGATATCCAGCCCGGGCCCGAGAACCCGCTCCGGTTCGGCAGCTACCGATTCTCCTTTGCCAGCGCGGACTCGCAGACCATCTGGCATCCAATCGGCGTCGCGCACTCGGCGCCGTTGCACAACGACACGCTCGAAATGTGGGATACGCACGGTCTCACGCCCGGTCCCTACATTCTTAAGATGACGCTCACCAACTCCAACGGCGACAGCATCGAACCGACCAAAGGCGTGAACCTTGGGAATGCCGGAATCGGGAACAGCTCACAGCTTACAGCTAACAGCCAACAGCCGCTGCCGACCGTAGTCCGTCGCGTGCTCAATCTGCAATCGGCAATGTGCAATCTGCAATCTGAAATAACCTTGCTCGACATTTCCGGCCGTCAGGTCGCGGCACTGCATCCCGGTCCCAACGACCTCGGCCACCTCACACCCGGCGTCTACTTCATCCGAGCGTCAAGCCGTGAGCGGTCAGCAGCGCCCTGCCGCAAGTTGATACTTGCTCGCTGACCAATGGGCCATGAATACAATAGCCTCGGTCACACCGACAATCTGCCGGCTGATGGATATCGAGCCGCCGACTATCTGCCAGGCTGCCCCACTTGAGCTTGTGCTTGCGCTTGCGCCGGCCCGGGCTGAGCGTGTGCTGGTGTATGCACCTGACGCCATCGGCCGCGTGTTCCTCGACAACCACCCGGACCTGAAGATGCGGCTGGTCGCGGCGTCGGATGTGCAGGTTGAACTGCGCTCCGTGACGCCGCCCAAGACCCCGGTCTGCTTTGCCTCGATGTTCACCGGCGCTGCGCCCGAAGTCCACGGCATCCGGAAGTACGAGCGACCAATCCTGACTTGCGACACGCTGTTCGATGCGCTCGCCCGCGCGGGCAAGCGGGCCGCAATCGTCGCGGTGCGCAATTGCAGCATGGACATCATCTTCCGCAACCGGCCGATAGACTACTTCACCGAAGACTACGACCAGCAGGTTACCGAGCGTGCGCTTGAGCTTGTGCGGCGGGGCGAACACGACTTCATCGTCGCCTACAATCAAGAGTACGACGACACGCTGCACCGGACCCGGCACGACGGCCCGGAAGCGGTGGCTGCGGCCAAACGGCACGTAGACACGTTCGTGCGCCTGTGGCAGGCCACCGAAGAGCACTGGGCCGGGCACAACCGCGCGCTCCTTTTTGCGCCCGACCACGGCGCGCACTTCGACGTGGCGAAGGGCAAGAGCGACCACGGTCAGGACATTCCTGAAGACATGGACGTTCTGCATTTCTGGCGATTCCGCCCGGCAGGCTGTCCGAACCTTCGACTTCTGCCTTAACGTGCTGCATTCGCTGCGACCCGACAGTGCTTCATTCGGGTTTGATTCGTCATTCGGACTTCGTGTTTTGACCTTGCGAGGCCAGACCTCTTGATCCCTCGATCCCTTCGTCCCTCTTTCCCTCACCCATGCGCGTTCTCTGCCTCGGCGACAGCCTGACCGAAGGCACGGTCGGGGTCGGGTTCATTCCCTTCCTTGAAGAACTGCTGCCGGGCAACGAGTACGTGAACCTGGGCGTGAACGGAGAGACGATTGGCGGCCTGCGGCGCCGGGTGGAGCGGCTGGCGCCACGAGTGCGCGGCGACGTAGCTATCGTCTGGATTGGCACCAACGACGTCCTGATGTATCCGGACTGGGACGACCACGCCGAGTTCGCCGCCGCGGACTACGACGCGATACTGCGGCTGGCGGCAGCCCGGGCCGGAAAGGTGCTCGCGGTGCCGCCGCTGCTTGCCGACCCCGCGCTCGCGCGTGAGCACCACCGCTCGTATTCCGCCGCGACCGACCTCGTCCGTATCCTGTCCGTGTCTAGTCCGTGCCCGTCTGTGTCCGTCCGTGTCTCCTTTGTCAACATCCAGGCCGCGTTCGCCCGCTTCCCGGGCACCGAGTTCACCATCGACGGCGCCCACCTCAACAACGCCGGCGCCCGGCTCACGGCCGAGGTCCTTGCCGAGCACGTCCGTTGAGTTAGGAGTTAGCAGGTAGCAGTTAGGAGTTCGTCGGAGCCGCTCGCGGTTCGTCCGCCCCGTACTTTGCCATTTCCCCTTTCCCCTTCGCCCTTGGCGTCTTGGCGGTTCCCTTCGGGTTTCCGGCCACAATCTTGACTCCATTGTGGGCTTTGGTAGAGTGTCGGGCACGGGCCCGTAGCTCAGTTGGTCAGAGCAGCTGACTCATAATCAGCTGGTCGTCCGTTCGACCCGGACCGGGCCCACCAACAGACATTGCAGATTGCAGATTGAAGATTGTAGATTGACCCGACCATGAAACTCGAAACTCCGCCGACAATTGAGGAATGGGTGGGACTGTACGGCGCTGCCGCGGTGCTGAAGAGCGTCGCGCCGTGGCAGTGGATGTGGGACAGCGAAGTATTCGGGGTCAAGGACCCGGAAACTGGCGTCATCGGATACTGCTCGGTGATGGGCCGGCTGGGAGAACACCTCGCGCTTGGGGTCTACCTGGGCCCTGCGGGTTTGGCAGGACTGCAGGCGCTCCGCGAGATGAAGAAGCTCGACTTCGTCGAGTTCCTGCGTAGCCAGAACATGCTCAAGGTATCATTCGAGAGCCGGGCCGAACTCAAACCCGAGGACCTGAAGCTGATAAAGCAGTTCGGGTTTGTCTACCGCGGCCGCCAGTCCTGGCCGCTCTTCCGTAGTTTCCGGCCCGGATACATGCCGTGGTTCCTGACCGGCAGTGAGGCCCGGTTCCTGAACGTGGCCATCAGGCAGGCATTGGACGTGACGATGCGGCTCAAGGACGAGCCGGCCCTGCTTACGGCCCTGCGGCCGGACACGTACCTTGTCCGCGTGGCCGAGACCGACGCCGGGGAGCCGGTCTGGCGCGACGAATGGCTTCAGGCGACTCCCCTCGCGGACGAAGACGCCGTCGCCGCGCTCATGGCCGACGTTCCCATCCCGCCCGCACTGGTCGCCCGCGCCAGCGCGGGGACAAGGCAGCGGTGCGGCACGTGGGAAGTAGACATTCGGCCGACGCCCGCGCCAATCGCCCCGCCCGGCGAGCGACCGTTCATCCCGCTGCAAATCCTCATCGCCGACCACGACTCCGGTTTCATTCACGAAACCGACATCAGAGAGCAGGCCGGGTACGTGACCGCGTTCCGCGAACACCTCGTCCGGGTGCTGGACAAGCAGGAACAGGTGCCGGAGCGGATACTATTGGCCAACGACCGCGCCGAAGCAGTGCTCCGACCCATCACCGACGCCCTGGCAATCACGGTCGAGCGCGTGCTCAAACTGGCCCAGATCGAACCGTTCTACCGGTCATTCGAGAAGTACCTCCACACCGGCGGCCGTCGCAACCGCCCCTAACTGGCAGCTCCTCCAAGCAACCACCGCCAAGCGTCAGAACCGCCAGGGACGCCAAGGTCCGGGTCCGCCAATCTGCAATCTGGAATCTAGAACCTAGAATCGGCTGGCCGCCCGCCAGTCATCAATCTAGAATCTAAGATCTAGAATTCCCCGCGTCTCTCGAAGTATGTCTCGGCGTTCGTCTGAACGTATGCCGAACTGTGTCGCAACCGGCGTCGGCACGCGCGTCTTCACCTGAATCTCAACCTCAACTTTGGCCTCAACCTTGGCCCCTATCCGGCGCTGAATCGCGCACAGGTCGTGAAGCCGTTCGAGAAGCCCAATGCGTTGCTCTTCCCGTCAAAGCTCGGTTCAAAGCTCGGCCAGAACCTCAACCTAAACCTCAGCCTAAACCTCGTTCAATTGTAGCCCCCAAGGCAGTCTCCGGTCTGCCACCCCCACGGGAGAATAGTGGTTCCGGCCACGCCTGACCACTACATATGGGTCTGGGGAAATGAGGGACACGTCGAGGCATTGCAGATTGACGCGCTGCGCGAGAGGCAGGGAGCGAGTTACGGGTTACGGGTTACGAGTTGCGAGAGGCGAGAGGCGGGGAGCGAGTTATGGGTTACGGGTTACGAGTTGCGCGAGGCGAGAGGCGAGAGGCGAGAGCGGAACGATGAGGGATGAATGATGGGTGATGAGCGCGAGGCCAACGACGAGTGCGGGCCGTTGTTCCTGTGCGGATTGGCGACTGCGCCCGCGCCAGCCTGCGGCCGGAGGCCCTCTGGGCATACCTTGCCGGGTGCTCGTGGCCAGAACTGACTCCGCAGTATGGACTTACAGGGTTGTGCACATGCCCCCGGGACGAACACGAGGACGAACCACGGAACGAACCCTACGCCATGGGGTAGGTCGTATCTCCCTACGTGTCCGATGCC
>CAIVTL010000172.1 GCA_903908785.1 Caldifarciminota bacterium
AATTCCGGCCTCGGGATGAAGTCTGGCCCCGAATTCCACGCCAGGAAGCCACGGACGCCCTGAATAGTCATTGGCGCTTGTGGCCTGGACATTGACTGCTGCCTGCAAACTGCAGACCGGTCACTGCCGCCAAAGGCGGCACCCAAAGCCTCATGTCGCGAGTCGCGGTCGAAACCGCAGCGGAAGTCCCCCTGCAAGTCGCGCCGCAAGTCCGCCTGCGGATCGCGATGCGAACCGGCCGGCGAGTCGGATTGGCAGTCGCCGCAAGAGTCCGTCCGCACATCGCCTTCAGAAACGGCCCGACTATCGCGACGCGGACCGGCCGCAGAATCGCCGAGAAAGCCCCTCCGCCAACCCCCGCGAGAGCCCCGCTGCAAGTCGCCCCCTGAACCGTTCTGAGAACGGTTCCCACTCCGGTTCGCGGGGCGTCGATTCCGGCCTGTTTCACGCCGACCGTTTCGCTAAAGTGCGACTCTGCAAAGAGATACGCAGAGATCCCGAAATGAGATGAAGATTCTTGAGCAAATCGGCCGTTCTGGTGCGTATAACTATATGAAGGCTTGCGCCCGCGTGGCGCGGCTGGGCCGGAAGGCGAAGATTTTTGAGCAAATCGAGCCTTGGCCGATACATAACTATGTGAGGGCCGATGCACGCACAGCGCGGCAGGCCCTGAAGGACCGACAAACAGAAAGGAAGAGACATGACCGACCCGAATCAACGGTTGACTGCATGGCAGATTAAGACCGACACCGGCAGAGTGAAAGAAACGCTCGACGCCCTGCGGCCGGAGATGCTTGTACACTACAAGGCGGCGGTAGCAAGCCTGTGTGAGATGGAAACGAAGGCACGGCAGACGCTCAACGCTGCAGGAGTACATACCATCATGTACGTACCGTACCTCAGCTATGCGCGGCAGCTCTACAAGCTCTCGCGCCAGCAGGGTATCTCGGGCGAGAGCTTCGCCCTTGTGGCCGAGGTCCTGCTCGAAAAATGGGCAGCCCGCGGCCTCAGGTCCGACGTGCTCACCGCAATCCGCACGCAGGTCTTCGACGCCTCCGCGCCGACTCCGTAGCTGCTCCGACACCAGACTACCAACACAGGGGCGGGCCTTCGCCTGCCCCTGTTTGACTAGTGTTCCACTCCTTTGCTCTCTTTCTTCTATCTCGTTACCACTACCTTGGTGACGGCTGCCCCTGAACGCTGACGGCTGAATGCTGACTGCTCATTGACAAAGTACACGCCGGGGGCCAGGGAACGCACCCATCGTTCGCGCCGGGCTTCAGGTCCAGCATCTTCGTACCCGGCGTCGCCGCAATGGCCATTGGCCACCACCCCGGCCTGAGTCAACGGGAATCTGCGTCCCAGAAACCGGGACAGGAGTTCACCACCAAGTCACCACAAAGAGGGTTTGGACTCCGAATACCTGCGTAATCTGTGGATTGCCCTTCCCGGCCCTTGGCGGTTCTATTCGGTTCTTCGGGGCTTGCGAGTCAGAGGTGAGGGCGGGATTGCGGCGGGTGCTAGCGGACGGCGACTCTACAGGTCGCGGTTTGTCGGCCGTCAGTGAGGGAGCAGAAGTAGACGCCCGCCGGCATTGACTTGGGGTCAAGCCGGAATGACGAAGCCCGAAGCTCGAATGACGAATGCACCAACTGCCCGACGGCATCGCGCACCGTCAGCGCCGAGGGCGTGAAGCCGGTGGCCTCGAACCGGATTGCGTGTCCGGCGGGGCATGGGTTGGGAAGCGCGCGGGCGGAGGCGATGAGGGAGGAGGGAGGAGTGAGGAGTGAGGAGTGAGGAGAGGAGTCGGAGACCGCGGCCGGGAGTTCGTCGGCTATCACGGTAACCATCGTGTCCCACGAGTTGGCGACGTATACCCGCTTCAGGTCCGGGTAGACCGCAAGCCCGAGCGGGCCGGAGCCGACGTCCAGGTCAACGATTACGCCTTCGTGGCCGTCGCGCGCGTCACAGGCGCTGACTTTGTTAGAGAGGTAGTTGGCGACGAACAGCTTCTGGGTGGTCGGGAGATAGACCATCGTACCCGGGCTCCCGGATATCGGGAACCGGCCGCTGACCGACAGGCTCTCGCCGTGCAGAAACGCGACGGTGTGGTTCCAGTATTCGCCAATGAAGAGCTTGTCCGCCGGTATCCAGCACACCGGGTGAGGCTCGCCTGAAGTGGTGAGGTCGCCGATGCGCTGGTTGGTTGAGCAGCCAACGACCGACACCATGCTGCTGCCCCGGCTCGAGCAGTACACGCGGTTGCTCGTCGGGTTTACCTCGAGGTCCCAAGCATTATATCCACAGGTGACTGTTGCCTCGACGTTGTCGTTAGTGGGGTTGATGACCCATACTTTGCCGAGCTGCATGTATGCCGCGCTGCTGACATACACCCGGTCGCTGGTCGGGTTATAGATGATGGCGTTTGGCGTCTGGCCCGGGATGGGAATGATGGGGACGTCCTTTTCGAGTTGCGAGTTGCGAGTTACGAGTTGCGAGTTTCGAGTTACGAGAGGAGAGTCGAAATCGGCGCCCCCGAGGACGGAAATCGGACCACTGGGAGAGGAATTGAGGCAGTAAACCTTGTTCCGGCTTTCGCACCACGCCAGCGCCGACGGGTTGAGCGACACGACCACGCTCGCAATCACCTGGTTGGTTGCCGCGTTGATGACATACACCCAGCCGTTGCCGGTGACCGGCGCGCAGGCGACGAAGAGTTTGTTGCTGGTTGTGCTCCAGCACATCGCGTTCGGGCCTGCGCCGACCGGGATGGTCGCGGTCACGACGTTGGAATTCGGGTCGATGACCGAGACCGTGGCCGAGCCGCGGTTGGCAACGAACAGCTTGTGGTCAATCGAGTCGTACAGGGCTGCGGTCGGCCCGCGGCCGGTGGGGACGGTCGTCAGTACATGCTGAGCGCCGGCGCTGCCGACGAGAAACGCCAGCAGGGCGAGAGCCGAGAGGCGAGAGGCGAGAGGCGTCATCTGCACATGTTGCCGCCATCGGGCCTCTATGTCAAGCAGAATCAAGGGGAGAGAGGAAGGGAGAAAGAGAAGGGGAGGAGTTCCCGGATTCACCGCCGTTCTTGCCAGACTCGATTTCGTTGGCATAATCCCGATGTGGATTCACCCACAATTCGGAGAAGCCAGAAGGCAAAAGCCAAAAGCCAAAGCGCAATATGCCGGGGCGCGGCCGGGTGCTGTCTGTTTGCCTTGCTGTTTGGCGGGGCGCAGGCTTTGTCCTGGGTCGAGACTTCGGCTGCCGATTTCAATGACGGTACGCCGGACAACGGCCTGTATGCTTCGCACCGGGGGGACGGGGCGGTGGAGTTTGTTGGCCGGTTCGACCTGAACAACGACGGCTACATCGACCTGGTCTGCCCGGATGATTCCGGGCCGTATCTGCGCGTCTATTTCGGCTCGGCCGCCGGGTATGATTCGGCGCACAGTCGATACTACCCGATGAGCGGTGGGGGCGGGGTGGACATGGCGGACCTGAACACCGACGGCTATCCTGAGTTGATTCACTCCGGCTGGCACTCCCGCGTGATGACAATCTACCGGGGCACAGATTCCGGGCCGTCGCCGACCGACACGACCCAACTCGCGACTGTGGGCAGGTGCGAGGCGGTCTATGCGTTCGACCTGGACCACGACACTTACCTGGACCTCATCTGCGGCACCGACACCAGTACGGTTACCATCTTCTGGGGCAGCGCGGCCGGTTACTCCAACTCAGACACCAGCATCGTCGCGCTGGATGGAATGATTGGCCAGAACCTTGAGGTCGCGGATTTTGACCGGGACGGCTGGGCCGACATCGCGGCCGTGTGCTGGACCCGGAACGCGAACCCGGTCATCTACTGGGGGCCGGGCCGCCGGCCGCGCGCGGTGGTGTGGCTCCCGACTGCCGACGGGAAGTCGCACGGCGTAACAGCCGCAGACTTCGACAAAGACGGCTGGCTGGACCTGGTGTACACATCGTACGACAACGGTACGATGGCCTTCGTCTTCTATGGAGGTGAAACAGGGTTCTCCCGTTTCCATCACGAGTTCTTCTATCCGGGCCAGTCCTTTGGCGGCACTGTCGCCAGCTACTGGGATGGCGATTCGAGCCTCGACCTCGTGTTCTTCCGGGGCGAGTATCGGGGTACGCCGGACTGGGTGCCGGTGGTCTATTTCAACCAACCGGAATCATCACATTTCAACGATAGCCACCGCGCGAACATCGGCAGCAGCGGGTTCAACGCTTCGGGCGGGCTGATTGCGGATTTCAATCATGACGGGGCCAAGGACGTATTCATCGACGGCTACCGGGCGAACGACC
>CAIVTL010000173.1 GCA_903908785.1 Caldifarciminota bacterium
AAGGGCATGGATATCTCTGCATGCTGGTTGGCCCCCGGGTACTCGGCGGCGATGCACAGCACCGGGTCGACCGACAGACTCGGCGGGCATTCGATACCCGACTCCTGCAGAATCATTGGCGTGCCGAATCCGCCGGCCGCGACCACAATCAGGTCACCGGTAACAGTTCGACGTCCGGTACGGTCCCGGACCGTAACGCCGTTTGCCCGGCTGCCGTCCAGCAGGATCTTCTCGACTCGGCTCTCGGGCAACAACTGTGCTCCGGCAGCGACGGCCTTCTTCAGGAAACGGCGGCTGTCCCACTTTGCCCCCGTGCGGCAGCCGATGATGCACCTGCCGCAGTTGGTGCAGGCGGCAAGGTCGATCAACTTGGGGAGCGGCGCCGGGTTGAGACCCATCGCCTGGAAAGCCTCGTAGAGACGCCGGGTCAGCGCGCCCCAGCGCGGCATGTGGCCCGTGGTGACCGGGATCTGTTCGTAGATTTCCTCGAATTCGGCATCAAGATTGATCCCCAGCGCGGCAAGGTTCTGGTCGCAGCGCAGCGCGTTCGCGCAACTGAGCGTAGTCGTGCCGCCGAGTGCGCGGCCATTCACCAACACCATTCCTTCCTCGGCTTTCCGAATCTCCATTGGCCGGAAAAGCAGCCGAATCAGGCGGGCGTCGAACAGAAGTCCGGCGCGGCGCAATGGTTCGATACGAGAGAGAGAAGCGCGGAACGGTGCGAACTCACCACCGGCTTCGATCACCGTCACATCGTACTGCCCCTGCAGTTCCATGGCGGCGGTCGCGCCGCCCGCGCCGCTGCCGATGACAATTGCTTTCCTCATGCGGCAGGCGGCGGCTCAAGGATGGCCCGACAACACGGACTGCCTTCGGTGATCCGACTGGCGAACGTCAGCCGGCCTCCCCGCGACAGACCGGAAGCAAGGCCCTGGTCAAGTGCCTGCATCACCCGGCACACCGGGCCAGAGTAGTATGCACTGAACAGGCACCGCGGAATGACAGCTTCGCCGTAGCCGGCACCCTCGAACCTGATGCCCAGGGCTTTGTAGGAAATCCTGAGCGCAGAGGCTACGTCCCGCTCGGTGGCGACACGGAACTCCCGCCGCAGGTCCTGTCCCATCGTCTGCGCCGCGTCGAACAACCGGCCCCGTACGGCCGCAGCGACGCCCGGCAAGCACAGACAGGATTCGGCTCGGTCCCGACTGAAGACGGCGAATGCTGTCAGCGATTCGCGGTATGACAGGCCGCGGACATCGGGCGCCGAACTCCGAAAGGCATCGGCGGTGACTGCGACCAACTGGTCCAGGCGACGCTTGGCAAAAGGTGCGGGCAAATAGACACCGGCCAAACCCAGCAACAGGTTCAACGACTCAAGCGCCGGATTCCGACCGCGAAAAGGAGTGCTGCGGCGCCAATCGCGCCGTCCACGAGGAAGTTGGTGAGACAGATCAACGACCGCTGAACGAGGATGAAGAGCATGAGCGATAACACCGAACTTGAGAGCTTGCCGACAGCGAGCAACAGGGGGAAGTAGTGATTCGACGGATGGCGGAACATCAGGAATGCCAGCGTTGATACCAAAGCCATATAGGCGACGACCAAGCCGAGGTAGAAGTAGCTGACCTGCGTCGGCGTTGGGGCCAATCCAATGCCTGCGGAGAGCGAATTGAAGAAACCGAGCACCCCTGCCGGTGCGGTCAGGAACAGGATTCCGACTATCAGGAACACGACGAGCATCACCAGGCTAAAAGGACGGTAGAGTTTCACGACGGGTTGTGAAGCCTGAAGAACCTGGCTGGTGGTCCGAATGCTGCCTGTTCCGCTATCTCGCGCGAAACTTGGCCCGGAAGCGGCAACGTGCCCTGAAAGCGGTCTCGGATAAGACCGTAGTTCCGGTTGATGAAGCACCCGTCGCTCGCCCGGGCGACGCTCCGCATCCGTTCGTAGATCGTCGCCAGCGGTTCCCGCATCACGTTGCCGTGCGAGAGCGGGACGAAGACGCAGGGCCCGACCTCGCCAAAGGCGTCGACATAGACCATCTTGTCGCCACAGGTACAGCCGAAGTGCTCCCGTCCCTCAAAGTGTCCCAGGTAGTTGACCGTAATCCGACCCTCGCGATTGAGGCGGTCCTGCAGCCGGACCAGGGTCAACCGATCGTTGTCGGTAATCACGTACTCCTCTTTCCACCCGTCGGGCGTCGACGGCTTCATCTCGCTCAGCCACGCTTCGTGTACGCCCAGTCCGGCCAGGAAATCGACCAGCCGCTCGGTCTCGTTGTTCCGGATCGTCTCGCGTGACAGCACTGCCGAAACGCTCACGTGCATGCCCGCGTTACGGAAGATGTCAAGCGCCGCCAGCGCGGTCCGGTACGCGCCCTCGTAATTCCGCGACCGGTCGTGCTTTTCCTCTTCCCAGTGGTCGAGGCTTACGCTCACGTAAAACATCCCTGCCCGCCGCAAATCAGCGGCCAGCTCCGGGGTCAGCGTACAGCCGGTAGTAAAGAGCTTGACCGTGCAGTCGGCGGAAGCGCGCTCGGTAATCCGTACGATGTCGCGGTTCAGCAGCGGCTCGCCGCCGGTGAACCCGAGCCAGAACACGCCCAGCCGCTTCAGGTCGGCGATGACGACCTCGATGGTCTCGGTCGTCATCACGGTACCGCTCCGCTTGCGGTTGTAGCAGTAGCCGCAGCCTTGGGGGCAGAGGTTGGTGAGGCCGACCTGGGCATGCGACGGCCCGGAAGTCGCGGGCAGCAGGTGCTCGTTGATGAACCGCCGGTAGGCCGGGCTGTTCAGCGGCGGCAAATGCGAGTGAATCACGTAGTTCCCGTCGACGGCCGTCGTCTTGAACTTCCCCATGTACTGCATCAGGAACCACAGCACGGACGGCCGGGCGCGCAGAATCTGCGGGTTCGATGCCATGCTCTTCAGTATGCCGAATTGGTCAGCGAGGGTAGGCACTATTCAGTATAGCCGGGCAGATTGGATTCGACAATATGGTTCAGATCGCGGGGACAGCGCAGACCGGACTCAGCGTCCATCACGGCTGGGGCTGCGGCTTTGCCCTTCTCGCGAGGAAGTAGTCCAGGAGCCCGCCGACAGCCTTCTGGAACACGTTCAGTCGAACGGGATAGAAGTAGTCCGACTCGAACCAGCCCTTGTCCCGCCAATACGTGTAGTCGCGAGCCGTCTCATCCAATTCCCGCAGAATGCTCGAACGACCCATCCTGAAGACCATCAGCATGACGAGCGGCGGGGAGGGATAGGGGGGCTGCGACAGCCGGTCGAGGAATCGCGCGCTGTGGGCCTTGAGGACGGCTTCGGCTTTCCGTTTTGCCTTCTCGGTCATCGGGTCAAGAGCCGTGACACAGCTTCCCTTCGTTACTCTGAAGCCGAGTCCCTGGGCCACGAAGTCCAGGTACTTCAGTATCTTGGGGCCCCCATAGAAGCCCTGCACGACGATGCCGGTGAAGACTTTGCCGAAGAAGCGCGGACGATGGAACATGCAGCCCAGCCGGTCGAGGAATACCTTCATGATACCCGAGACCTGGAACGAGTAGTTGGGCGTTGCGAAGACGACCCCGTCCGACATCATCATCTTCTCAATGAGCACGTCTCGGTCATCCTTCAACGGACAGAACTCCTCGCCTTTGGCGAAGCAGACTTTGCAGCCCCGGCATGCCTCCAGCTTGTAGTCACTGAGAACGACGACCTCAGATTCGACGTCACCCTGCGACTCGATGCCGTTCAGGAACTGGCGGACTGCATAGAGTGTGTGTTTCTTGCTGGCAGTGCCGACGAAAGCCGTAACTTTCTTCATCGCGACGGCCTCAGACGGACTATCTTGCCCATGGCTCGGCGTTTGCGTTCGGTTATGCTGACATGTTCAGCCGCCAATGCTCCTGCCAGATTCCTGACCAAGGCATCGTTGTTGCCTGTCAGCGAAGGGGAAAGGACTTTCGTCTTCGACATGTTCCTCCTCGGGGGACGTAAGTGTGTAGCAGCCCGCATGTCCGGCCGGCGCCGATGCCAGGTCCGGACTCGGTCTCAATCGCGGGTGAAGAATATCCCGGCTGCGGCCAAGGTCAAGACGTGCAACAGTACCGCCCGAGCCATGACCTCCACCATGTTGACATTCTGCCGCTGCCGGTCTACAATCGCACCGCAACCGCCAGCAACAAAGGAGCAGCAATGAAGACAATCGTAATCTACAGCTCGAAGCATCACATGAACACCGAGAAGGTTGCGCAGGCAATCGCCGGTGAACTCAAGGCCGAAGCGCGGAAGGTATCAGACGTGAAGCCGTAGGACCTCGACGGCTTCGACCTTGTCGGGCTCGGATCGGGCATCAACGGCTTCGACGTCCACCCGGAGATGCACGCCCTGGTCGATGGCATGGGCGAGGCCAAGGGCCGCAAGGCCTTCCTCTTCTCCACCTGCGCCTCGCGCAAGGTCTGGACCAGCAAACTCCGGGAGAAGCTCCTGGCCAAGGGGTTCACCGTGCTCGACGAGTTCTGCTGCGCCGGGCTCTGGACCCCGGGCCTGATCCAGGTGCGCAAGGGTCATCCTAGCGCTGAAGACCTCGATGCCGCCCGGGCATTTGCCCGAAGACTGCCGTTGTCCTGAGAGCCCCGAAGTACGGTACGTCGCGATGGAGGAATAGTATGGCGAAGAAGATGACTGCGATGGGCACCGGGCCGGCGACTGCGGTGCCGGCGTTTGCCTACCTCGCGCTCGGGATCGCCCTCGACTACGTCCTGCGGCCGCGGTTCAAGCTGCACGCATCGTTCGATATGTAGTGGCGCTGGATCGTTGACCCGATCGCGGTCGGGCTTGTTGTGCTCGGAGTGTCCGCAGCCCAGATGATCCGGACATTCAAGCGACACGAAGTGGGGCGGCCGTGTCGGGCGCGGATGCGGATGAGAACACATCTGCCACTGTCGTTTCGACTGACTGATTAATCCGCCGGCCGGTCGGTGTGTGGGGCAGGAACGGCGTACCGAAATGAACTGCGGCGAGCCCGCGGTTGAACCAGGGCACTGGCCCGGCGGCGATCGCTTGCACCGTCTCAATCAGCCGGGCGACCTCGGACTCGTCATTGGCAATGCCGAAGCTCACGCGCACGAGCCCGACGATCAATTTCTCCGCCAGCCGCGGAATGAACGTCAGGCCCAGGCGAGCCACGGTGCTCCGGATTCTGCCGATACCCAGCAGTCGTTTGACGTACATGTTCGCGCAGAAGCAGCCGTTGCGCACGCCAATGCCGCCGCGCTCGGCGATCATCTTCGCGGCGAGGCTGTGCGGCACCCGGTTCAGCTCAAAGCATATGACCCCGCCCTTACGCGGGAACCGTTCGGAGCGCTCGTTCGCGACGCCAAACACCCTGGTGCCCGGAATCCGCGAAAGACCTTCCAGGGCGCGGCCGGTAAGCCGTCTCTCCTCATCCTGGATCGCGTCCATGCCGACGCGCTCAAGGAGGTCAATGGCTTTGCCCAGCGCGGCAATTCCAACGACATTCTCGTCGCCCGAAGCGGTTATCCGTTCCACCTCGTCGCCGTCGAGCCGCAACGACCCCTTCCGACCTATCAAGCCACCCGAGCCGAACGGCGCGTACATCTTGTGAGCTGAGAAGGCGAGGTAGCCGATGTTGTCTTGGTGCATGCAGACAGGCCGATGCGCGGCCAGTTGTGCCGCGTCAACCAGCAGCCGCGCGCCGTACCGGTGAACCACCGCGCTGATGCCGGCGAGATCGTTGAACATGCCCATGGTGTTGGACGCGCCGCACACGCTGACCAGCCGGATGCGCTTCCTGCCATATCGGTTCAGTTTGTTGCAGTCGCGTAACACGTGACCGAGTTCGTCCAGGCCGACAAGCCCGTTGCCGTCCACCGGTAGTCGGACAAGGGAGATACCGGGCACGTGTCGCCAAGGCAGCTCATTCGAGTTGTGCTCGGACACCGTGTTCAGCACGACCGCGTCCGGGTCTTCCTGCACCAGCCGCCTCATGCTCTTCGCCACGACATGCAGCGCCTCGGTAGTATTCGAAGCAAAGATAACCTCGTACTCGTCAGCCGGGGCACCGAAGAACCGGTGGCAGGAGTCCCGCACCGCCCGGACCAGGCCGGGCCACGCCATCTCAGACTGACGCCAGGCACGGCATGCAACATCCCAGATCGGCTGAAACGTCGGGGTGCTCGCACTGTTGTCGAAGTTGACGTAAGGCTCATCACCGCGTGCTGTTGGGACCAGTACGCCGCGGCCGACCAACGTCGCCCTGAGTTGTGCCAGCAGGTCCACGCCCGAGTACCCGGCGAGCCCGTCCTTCCGAAGCAGTTCGTCGGGCGCGATGTCCGCGCCTTTACGTTTCCGGAATACGTCCCGACCGAAGCGCCCGGCCAGGCTCAACGCCTTGGCGAATGAGATGGCGCCGGCGATGTTTGGCGTGCCGGCCTCGAAGCGCATCGGCGCGTCGGCCCAATCAATCCAATCGGTCGAGACCATCTTGGCCGTGCCGCCGCCGGTCTGAAACGGAACGCCCCTGGGCAGGTCGCCCTTTCTGACTGCTGCCGCCCTCAGCCCCAACGGGAGTCCGAGGTCGGCACTCGAGGCAACTCGTACGTCGCGACCAGGCCCCAGTTGTCCGAGGAAGCCTTCCAGCCGCCAAGGAGTGAGAAACACGGTTGTGTAACCGCGACCCAGGCCAAGGTATTCGAGCACGATATCCCGTGTCCGTTCGTACAGCGCCGTCGTGATAAGTGAATTGTGACCGGTGCCGCGATGGACGTTGGAGTAGTGCTCAAGCGCAGCGCGGGTGGCCCGCTCGAGGTCGGCGTACGCGCGCTCCGCGGGATCCCCTGCCGGAGCCCGGACGACATCCCCATCAACCCTCTGACGATGGGTGTAATTGCTCATCGTCGAATCAAGCTGAAGATGCGCACACGCTCTGCCTATCCGCGGCCGCGGCCGGCGTCAGCCTTCTGGTGCGGATCGAGAACGAGGCGGGGCAGCGGCACGACCGCATTGACCCGCGCCCGGTAGTCGGTGAACTCCTGCCCGAACTTATCCTGCAGATAGCGTTCTTCCCTCCGGACGAGAAACCGGAAAGCCAGATACGCGCCGGCGGCCACGGACAGGATCGGCCACGAACGGAGCAGGAGGGCGACACCGGGTATGACGAAGATCAGGGCCGCGGAGTACATCGGGTGGCGGACAAGGGCGTAGATCCCGGAAGTCTGCAGCCGGCCCGCCCTGAATGCCCGGATGACTACCCGCTCCCCGAGCGCCCAGAGGAGAATGCCGCCGGCAATCAACGCCGCTCCGGCAACCAGGAAGACCGGGCTGGACTTCGCGGTCATCCGGCCGAAATGCGGTAAGTCGATGTGAACACCCAATGCCAGCACGGAGTAGGGCAGCATCGAGAACGCCAGCCGCGGGCCTATACCAAAGGCGGTGATTCTGCCGGGTACCTGCCCGGTCGCGGACGGCTCGGGTGCGCGCCGGCGCCGGAACGCGCGGATCGTGAGCAGGATTGCGCCGAGCAGCAATACGGCGTCGATCGCAACCCGGAATCGGCCGATACCAGCGACACCATAGAACAGACCGGAAATCCCCAGGGTGAGCGCGAACGCGCGCGAATCGAGGCCGTTCAGGACCAGCGTGAGGCCGACCAGGATGGAAAGCGTGGCGCAGGGAACGATGCCGACGGGCGCTTTGTACAGGTAGCCGAAGGACGACGAGGTCTCGATGAAGTGCGGGTAGACCCAGCCGAATGCGGTCAGCGCGAGGCCCGGGATCAGGACCCAGAGCGGGGCGATCCGAACCCGGCCCGGCAGCCTGACCGAGAAGACAACAAGCAGAATCGTGAGCAGTGCAAAGACCGTCCCGTTGAAGGGATTGCCGCCGGCCCAGGCCATCACGCTGGCCGACAGCACGGGCAGGCTCATCAGCACGCCGGCCAGCTTCCGGGATGGTCGATTTCCGCCGATCAGCAGGCCGGTGATGATTGCGAGGCACAGGTGCCAGATTGCGGCAAGCAGCCACCACGCATTGGCAACGCGCTTCAGGCTGGCCAGTATCAGTTCAGTGGAGGGCACGACGATTCCTTTCCGATGGCAGGCGTGGATTCGGACGGGCCATGACGGCCGTTTCGTTGCGAATCAAAGCAGTCGCTTCCCGTGCTGCCCTGTGCCTCATTGTCCTCTTCCTTCCACCACCCTCGATCTCCTTGTCCGTCAGCCCGTACACCACCTCCGGACTAGTCTCGACGGCCGACGGCGCTGAGGATGGTTGACAGCCCGGCCAGCACGATGAAGATGCCCCAGTACCTGCCCCAGTCCAGTCCGAGCAGAAACATCACGGCGACCGCAGTCAGGAATAGACCACCGCTCAGGCCGGCGGCGGCCTGTCGCGTGAACCGGTTCCCCGCGTGCTGGAACCGCAGGAATGCCTCCACAAACGACCCGACGGCGGGTATGAAAATAAGCAACGCCCACCAGTGACCCAGCTTCAGCGCTCCGCTGGTGGAGAGCAACAGTACCACGCCCACGAGGGTCACGGCTATGCCCCAGGTGATGGCGCTGATGGCGCTTCCTTCGTGGCGGGGTTCAGGCTTCAACTCGGCTTCACTCATGCGGTCCTCCTCATGTCCTTTGGCCCGAGGGATATCGGGGATGTCCTACTCTCTACAGTTCGCCCAAGGCGCCAGCCGTATGCTGCTAGCGTAAGGCCATCTTTCTCGCGCACATGGTAGCAACGGAAAGGAGGTTGTCAAATGCGCGGGCGGCGGCTTGGCCTTGGGCAAGTCCTCAACGATCCGTGTTTCATCAACATCCGGGCCGTAAGCTAATAGCTGAAAGCTGTTGGCTGTCATCCGCATCGTCTCGCCCGGACCGACCATCCGGTCATGCTCACTCTGTTCTAGTGTTTGGAGTTTGGGGTTTCCCGCCAACAGTGGGCTTTGGGGTTTGAGATTTGGGATTTCCCGCATCTGGTGCGGGCGTCATGCCGCATCTTGACATCACTCGGAAATCTGGGAAGTGCCCATCGCGGTTCTATCTCACCTTCACGATGCGCACCGGTGCACAGTGTTCGCCACCGGGCTTGATGAAATACACCGCTGGCGCAAGCCCTTCCCCGACCCGGTCTCCCCGGCAGGTCCTCACCAACTCCCCGGAGATGTCGTAGACGTCAAATCGCTCGGCCTCGTGCCCGGGAATTCGCGCAAAAGAGATGAAGGGATTTGGCACTGCTTTCATGCTGCCTGCTGCCGCCGGCCTGCTGCTTCCCGGCTCTTCCAAACTCACGCTGCCGTTCGCATTCGTCTTGATGAGGTAGCAATCATCGTAGCCGGCCCCGAAGGACGCGGTCTTCCCGGCGACGACGTAGCCCCCGTCCAGGGTCGGCCGGGCGCAGCGGCCCTCATCTTCTTCAGTTCCCCCGTAGGTCCTGGTCCACCTCTGCTGCGCTTGGCCAGAGGACATGAGGAGGAGTGCGAAAAGAACAACGCTCCTGGTTTTCACCTGACAACCGTCCTTTCTCATTTGCGGACCGTTATGGACACGTCCCGGATTGCCGACTCTCTTGGTTCACGTTTCTCCTTCTAAAATCTGACCTCGTCCTCCGTCAGTCCGTACAACTCATACACCAGCGCGCGGTTCGCCATCGGCTCACGGCTCACGGCTTCCGCGTGTCTCTGGCGCCGCTTCCGACCGAAGCTGCAAGCCGTCGGCTGTCATCAACCTGGTCTCGACCCGACCGACCGCCTTGTCATGCCGCCCCCGCGTTCTGTTTGCCTCAGCCGCGTTTCCTGAGTTCGGCCGAGAGTTCGTCCTGACGGGCCTTGAGTCGGGCGAGCAGTTCGTTCATCTCGCGCCCGAGACCTGCACGGATGTCCGCGGCCATTACGTCGTCACTCTGTGAACGCTTCATCTCCTGCTCCAGCTCGGCAATCTGCCGGCCCATCTCTTCGAGCCGTTGCCGCGTGAGCAGCTCGTGCCCGCGCCGGACCACCGCCTCACGCCGCCAGCGCTCGAAGAAGAAAAACCCGACCGGAATCAGAATCACCAGTGCGAGCAGGATGCCCTTGGAAGTCCAGTGACCGGGCTCGATTGCCAGGGTAACCAACCCCATCAAAACGAGCAGCACCGTCAGCAGCATGATGCGGCCCTCGACTTCCTCAACCCCGGTCTTGAGCAACTCGAACTCGCGGAAATCCAGCGGACGCGTCATCCCCGCGATTGCCCGGTGCGCTTCATCCAGCGCGTTGCCGGCCAGTTCCTGCTGGCGCGGGAAGTCGGACTGCCGCTCCCATCGCCGCCGGTCCACGACTTCGAGTGGTGTCATGTCACTGTCGATGAGCCGCCGCCGGGTGCTGGTGGCGAACCGGTGGAAGTTGACGTCGAAGTGCTCGACCTCCTCGCGTACCTGGTTCCTGACCACCCGGTTGTGTTCCACCAGCGTGGCGCTCAACTGCTCGAGTTGGATCTGGGTGTGGGTCAGCCAGCTCGCGGCGGCGCCCCGGAGGTAGCGCCCGCCGAGCTCGCGCAGTTCGAGCAGCACCAGGTCCCAGAGCACTTCTTCATTTTCGGTCGGCGACCAATAACGGCCGGTGCCGAGGCGAGAGACCAGACCCGGGGACAGCTCGCTTAAGTCCTCGGCCTTGCTGGTATCGAGTCCCGGGACGTCCTTCCCGACCAGCCAGCAGGTTTCGGTGGTCGTAAAACCGGTGGAGAAGGAGTCAAGCCCGGCCGGGATGACCTGAATGCCAGTCCGGGCCTTGAGTTGCTGCCGCCGCTCGCGAGTACTGGCCACACTGCCGATTTCCGAAATGCCCTTGACGCCCAGGGATTGGAACAGATAGGCGAAAATCGCGCCGGCCAACTCCGCCTGCTGGAACATGAATCGGGCCGGCATCGCCAACAAATCAGGGATGGGCCGGTCGCTCTCGAATGTGAACAGCGCGAGTCCGAAGCCGTGGCCAAACTGGTAGTTGGTGGCCTGGTAGCGAACTACCGGCTGGCCGGGCGCGGCCGGAATGGTGCCGCCAACAAAGGGAATCTGCAGGACCATTTCCTCTCGCCGGGAGACGGGCGTGGCGCCCGGATACGCCGGTCTGAGATGCTCGCGCAGACGGAGCAACTCGACCGGGCCCCCGAGATAGTAGAGACCGAAGCAATGCGATTTCACGTTGTCCTAACGGACCGGCTTCGCGAGCATCTTCTTTTCATGCCGTGGGCTGTCAGCCGTCTCCGGCGCTTCAGCATCGTCTCGACCAGACCGACCATCTTGTCATGCCACGCCTTATCTGGCGGCCTGTCTGACCGACCGAGACTCACCGATTCAGTCCAAACGTGCTCGGTGCGGTTCGACGGAAGTCCTTCGGGTTACTCCGCAGCGTCGCATCGACCGTCTTGACCGGGTACTTGCGGGCACTCTTCCAGCCCCTCCGGAGAATCGCCTTCGTCAGTTCCTTGATTGTCATCGGGCGCCCCGAGTGCTTCAGGGTCCGGATAACCAGGGCGCGCGCACTGGCACCGCGCGTCGGCCGGGAGCTCGCCGGCAGCATCGGCTGCGGCTGACTCCTGGGGACCGACTTACTCGCCGCCCGGTGAATCGGCTGTCCGGCACCAATCCGTCCGAGTTCGGCCCGCACTGCCTCTAGTTCGCTCCTGAGCATCGTCTCCCGCTCGCGGAGCAGTTCCCGACGCAGATTCCTCTCGACCACCTCCGCAATCTCGGCGGTGATTCGGTTCACCCGGTCATCCATTCTCGACTCCTCTCCGGTTTGAACGCGGCCCGGTGGCGGTCCGCCCGGAAGCCGGCGCGTTCCCTTTCGGCTACCGCTCGCCTCTCGCTTCTCGTCTCTCGTATCTTTCCTCGCGTACAGCATAGTCGAACTACCGGTCACACGCAACCAGCTGCATGCCGCTCGCGTCGGACTGTCCGCCGTCGGCCGGCCGCGTTGGTTCGGCGGAAGGCGTTCAACGTTCATCGTTCGCCGATGCTATTCTCTGCCCTCCGGGGAACGAACAACGATGTACAAACTCACGATGTACGATACGGCATCGTCTCGACCAGCTCAATCGCATTGTCCTCCAGCGTCCGGCACTCATCGTTCCGCGCTCATCGCTCATCACTCTCCTCGTGAACTCGACCATCCTATCATTCCACGCCGGTCGTGTCAAGTGCAAAGGCGCCCGAAACCACTTTTGGTGTCCCCGGAACTTCCGCAAGTTCCCCTCAATCGCCTGGGCCCGGGAACAGGTGCATCCACTTGATGTCGCCCTCGACATTGTCGTGGAACGTGTTGACCGCCCTGAGCCCCAGCGTGTCCGTGGCCTGCGCGGTACGGAGAGTAATCCCCCACCCGGCGCTGTAGCCGAAGTCACAGCCCGTTATCACGGGGTGGCAGTCGTCGACGTACAGGAGGGAGCTAAGCCCGCCACCCTGCCCGCCGTACGCGAAGTCGCAGCTTCGGAACTCACTTTCGGTGCTCGCCCCATGGTAGACGTGGACACCGTCGTAGTCCCCCGGCCCCGGCGTTCCGGCCGCCGAGGTGAAGCGAATCCGGCCCTCGGAACCGTCGGCCACAATGCGGCCCGGAAGACTCGCGTACGCCTTGCCCGACTGCAGCCAGCCCCCGCTCTTGAACCTGACCTCGGTGCCGGGCCCGATCGTCAGGACCGGGCTGTTCGTCGAGTCGCCCACCGTGACAGCGTTGATGACGTAGGGCACCCCGAGATTCGGCCAGGTCGTGCTGACCGAAAGCCTGCCGCGCAGCTCCACGCCCGCCGAGTCGTTCCCGGTCAGCGTGTTGCTCGCCTCCAGCCGCTCGGCGAGCTGGGGGCCGATGCGGAGTGCGTACCCGAGGTTGGAAGTGACTATATTGTTGCGAAACGTGCCGAAACCGGAACTGTCCGTGCAGTGGACCCCGTTCATTCCGCCGTACCGGATCGTGCAGTCGCTGATTTCATCCACGAGGCCTTTGCCGGCTATCTTTATCGCGGCGGCGTCAAGAAACCCATAGGTGTGGGGTCCGCCGTACTCGATGGTGCAGTAGCTGAGACGCGTGCCTGCCGTGGTGCTGTCCCCGAACAGGAGGCCGTTCCAGTCACCCGGGGCCGGCGCGGCCTGGTTCGACGTGAACCATACCGGCGCGCTCGCGGTGCCGATTGCCTTGAGCCCGCTGGGGCCGTAGAAACCGAAGTAGATGGCGGTGTTGTTTTCAAACTTGACCATGGAGCCGGGCTCGATGGTCAGCCAGGCTCCCCGGCGATACGTGACGTCGGCATCGACGATATGCGGGTTCCCCCCCGGCGACCAGGTCTCGCTGGTATCGATGTAGCCGTGGTGATAGGTCGGCCCACCACCGGAACCCGTGTCACGAATGGCGACCGTAATCGCCTCGGCCGCAACCTCTCCATTCTTATTGTACGCCTTCGCCCTGATGGTGTGGCCGGTCGGGCTCGCCTGCGACGCATCCCAGGTGTAGCGCCACGTGTCGCGGTCGCCGCTGGTGACGGTACCGTTCAGCACCTCGTCGATGAGGAACTCGACCCGGTCCATCTCCACTGCGCCGGCGTCCTTCGCCCACACCGTTATCGGCACACTACCCTTGACGAACGTATCGCCGTCCTGCGGCGAGACAATTCTGATGTCCGGCCCGCCCGTGTCGACCCGGACCGTGATTACCGACGTATCATAAACGTAGCTGGTGTTCCCCTGCTTGTCGTAATACCAGCAGCAGACTGCTGCCAGGAGTTGTTTTCTGGTACCCGGAGTGACATTCGACGCATCCCAGGCGAAATCGCAGGTGTCCGGGGGCCATTGGGTCTTGTGTATTCGCGTACCGTCGACGCTGAGTGTGACGCTATCTGTAACGCAGTTCTCAAGGACAAACTCCACCTTGACCGGGACTACGCCCGGCGACACCCGTTGGTCATTGGTGGGCGTAAGGAACGTCACCGATGCTGAATACTGCTTGGGTTTCGTGCACGTAGCCATGAACAACGCGGCCCCGGCCAGCAAGACCAATAAGAAGTACTTCCTGAACATCACGGCTCGCCTCCTCTCGACTTCAGCGGATTACGTTCTGTCCGACTCAAAGGACACCGATTATGTTCCTATTGGCGCAAAGGTCAAGCTTGCTCAACCGCCCCGGGAAGCGAGACAGGAGGTCGCCACCAAGGCTGATCGGGGCCAATGCCGGGTGCAGAATGCAGCAGGCAAGACTGCGGAGGACGCGGGCCGGCCCGAAACGGCGTGCGCCCCGCTGAAGCGCGATTCCCCGGCGCTTACCTCTTATCTCTAGTAGTCCCGGGGACATAGAGCTTGTCCAGAAACTCGGGTTCGGCCTTCCTGAACTACAACTGGCCGGGCGTCGCCGGTTCACTGGACACGACATAAGGTAGCGCGCAAGTGCTGCAAGCTAGTTTCTAGACAAGCTCCGCAATAAACAATTCCTGACGGTGACCCCGAGGTCAGCGGAAGGAGCGAGCGCAGGAGTTGGCCCCAAGCGCGGAACTCCCGGTGGCAATCACAGAGAGGCTGTTGGAGGAATTCCGGGGCCAGGCCGAGGTTGGTCCATTTGCGCACGCAGAGTTCGAGCGCCGCGGACGGCGGTTCAACCCGGGCCGCGTTCCGGCCATGCACGAAGAACGGGAACTCGGTTCGACGAATGAAGGCCAGGATGCCGCCGGTCGCCGGCGTCAGAATAAAAGGACTCACTCGGTGAAATGACGAAGTCCGAATGACGAGGGCGAGATGGGGAAAAGAACTGGGGAAATAGCGGGAAGCGGACTTGGGACATAACTCCTGTATTATCATCCGGTTGAAGCCTAGTGCAAGTCTGAGAGTGCACATATAGGGGTCGCCCTGGGGGGGACGTCTTCGGACACGGCGCGACACCAGCCTGAACAGACAATGACCGGTTCCTGAAACCAGACAACGAGCGCAACGACGACGGGTTCGGCTTCTCGAACGACTTCTGGAACAGGAAGAGGTTGAGGATGAGGTAAAGGTAGAGGTAGAGGCAAAGATTGAGGTCAAGGTTGAGGTCGAGATCGAAGGCGAGATTCCGGTGCGGACGCGCGTGCCGACGCCGGTCGCGATACAGTCCAGGATAGGTTCAGATGAACAACGAGAGATGCTTCCAGAGACGCGAGGGATTCTAGATTTCAGATTCCCGATTGATGATTGGCGGACGGCGGAAGGCGAGTTACGCGTTACGGGTTGCGGGTTGCGAGTGACGAGTTGGCGGTTGGAATACAGAAGTCCGGAGTCCGGAACCTCGGCGTTCTCGGTGGTTCGACTCCGGTTTCCGGGCGGCCCGGAGCCTGGAGCTTGCGGCTTGGACTTGGGCTTGCGCCTGCCCCTCCCGCCTAGCGGTTGAGGCGGAGGATGGCGGCGTTGAGGAGGGCGGCGAAGCTGACCCACGCAATGTACGGCAGGAGCAGGAGGCCGGCGGGAGTCGAGACCCGGAAGAAGAGGATGATGGTCGCGAGGATTGCCAGCCAGAGGCCGCTGATGCCGATGAGCCCGGTGAGCGGCGATCGCAATCCGAAGAAGAAGACCGACCAGAGCGCGTTCAGTATGAGTTGGGCCAGGAACACCGCCAGCGCGAGCTTCACCCCGGCAGCGCCGAAGCCCTGTTTCCAAACGAGCCACGCCGCGACTGCCATCAGCAGGTAGAGCACGGTCCAGGCCGGTCCGAACAGCCATTCGGGCGGGTTGAACGAGGGCTTGTTCAGACCTTTGTACCACGTCGGTATCGCGCGCACGGTGGCAAACGAACCGACGCTGCCCGCAGCCAGCACCGCCCCGACGCAGATGAGGAGTCTCGACAGGTTGGGGCTGAGCAACGCCTAGTACTCTCCGCGGTTGAAGAAGAAGACCGCGGCCGCGGTGGTGAGCACGCCGAACGCGACCAGGAACCCGGCGTCGAAAACAGGTGAGTGGTAGGAGAATCCCAGCACCAATTTCCGCACGAGGTCAACGCCGTAGGTCAGGGGGTTGATGCGCACGAGAGCGTTAAGCCAGATGGGCAGGCCTTTGACCGGGAAGAGCGCGCCGGACAGGAACCACATCGGCATGATGACGAAGTTCATGATGGTGCCGAACCCCTGGAACGAGGTCATCCGCGCCGCAATCACGATGCCGATACCGGTCAGGCCGAACGACAGCAGGGCGATGACGAAGATGAGCGGCACGATGTTGGCGAGGGGAATGCGGACGTGTACCAGCGGCGCGAGCAGCAGGATGATGCAGCCCTGGACCAGCGAGAGCGTGGTCCCGGCGAGGCCCTTGCCGATGACAATCGAGGTGCGCGGGACCGGCGCGACGAGTATCTCTTTTAAGAACCCGAACTCGCGGTCCCAGATGATGCTGATGGCCGACTGGATTGAGGTGAAGATGGCGGTCATCGCGATGATGCCCGGGAAGATGAACTGGGTGTAGTTGACGTTGCCGATTGAGCCGGCCGAGCCGCGCAGGCCCATGCCCAGCACGAACAGCCAGAGCACCGGCCGGGTCAGAGAGCCGTAGAGTTGGCTCTTTTCCCGGAAGTAGCG
Organism: Caldifarciminota bacterium; assembly: GCA_903908785.1. Taxonomy (GTDB): domain Bacteria; phylum Hydrothermota; class Tepidihabitantia; order Tepidihabitantales; family Tepidihabitantaceae; genus UBA2258. The sequence goes on from CAIVTL010000173.1 coordinate 16,565, forward strand.
GATGACGTCCCGCTCCCAGACCATACGGATACAGGCTATGTCTATCATACTCGGGCGAAGGCAGAAGTCAGATGCGAGATTGCAGAAGTCAGAGTGTCCCGGAGTTCTGCATTCTGCACTCTAGCTTCTAGGTTCTGACTTCGCCTGGTCATCTCCCTACCCGTCCCATCCGCTGGAGCCGACTCTTCAGCTTGTCGTGGCCGCTGGCTTCGTCGTCGCGGATTTCCCGGCCGGTCATCTTGAGGAACACGTCTTCCGGGGTCGGCGGCCGCACGCTTACGGTCCGCACCGCCACTGACAATTCCCGCACCAGCCCGGGCACGAATGCGGCGCCGTTCTCGACTTCGAAGTGGAGCCCGGTCGCATCCCGCACGACCTCGACGCCGTACCGCTGTTTCACTTCGGCTTCGGCGGCCACGTTGTCCGCGGTTTCGAGGTGGATGCAGTCGCCCTGCACCTGCGCCTTGAGCTTCGCCGGGGGTGTCGAGCGCGATAATCCGGCCGTGGTCGATTATTGCGATGCGGTCGCAGTTCTCGGCCTCGTCCATGTAGTGAGTTGTAAGGAACAGGGTCGTGCCGCGCTCCCGCCTCAGCTTCAGCAGGCGCTCCCAGATACGCGAGCGGGTCTGTGGGTCGAGCCCAAGGGTAGGTTCGTCCAGGAACAGCACCCGCGGCGAGTGGAGCAGCCCGCGAGCGATTTCCAGCCGCCGCTTCATGCCACCGGAGAAATTGCGGACAATCTCATTCGCCCGGTCCGCGAGTTCCATCCATTCCAGCGTCTCGGTGATGCGCGTATTCACTTCGGCCCGCGGCACCTTGTAGACCATGGCGTGGAACCGCAGGTTCTCGCGCGCGGTCAGCCGGTCGTCGAGCGACGGGTCCTGGAAGATGATGCCGATGGAGCGGCGCACGTCGTTGTGCCGGCGCACGAGGTCGAACCCGGCCACCTTGGCCGTGCCCGCGCTCGGCCGGATGAGCGTGCAGAGCATCCGCACGGTCGTGGTCTTGCCCGCGCCGTTCGGGCCGAGGAACCCGAATATCTCACCGGAGTTGACCGTGAAGGAAATGCCGTCCACGGCCGTGAACGCCTTGAACCGGCGGGAAAGCCCGCTGACTTCAATCGCGGGAGTCATGTGGCCGGAAGCTGGCTCTCACTCGGTTGCCAAGATTGGAGTCTACTGACATGTGTCTGATCCAGCGGCGCAAGTGAAAGGACCAAGTAGTAAGGACAAAGGACTAAGCAACGGAGAAAGACCAAAGTGGGAAGGCCGAGTCGGATTCGGACTTACTACTTTCCACTTGCTTTGTCCTTTGTACTTTGGCCTTTGTTCTTGCCTTGATGGCAACGCCCGCTACTCGCAACCGAGAGCCGCGAAAGGAAACGGCGTCTTGAACTCCGGCCGCCGGTACTCGGGCAGAAGCATCGGCGAGCGCCGTTCCAGTGGCACCGCTGCCTTCTTCAACTCTGCCTCGTAGGCGGCGACGTGCATGAAAGACGGGGGACGGGAGACGGGAGACAGGGCCTTGGCGGCTTCCGCCGCGGCGATGCCGGCCCGGCGACCGAACACGAGGATATCGAGCAGCGAGTTGCCCATCAGCCGGTTCCGGCCGTGGATGCCGCCCGCGACTTCACCCGCCGCGTAGAGGTTCGCTACGCCGGTCTCGCTGTTGTCCTTAATCAGGATGCCGCCGTTCTGGTAGTGCTGGGTCGGGTAGGTGAGTATCGGTTCCTTGTCCATGAAGATGCCGAACCGTTCGTACTGATGGTACATCGCCGGCAGGTTCTTCTTCACCGCGCCCGGGCCCTTGAGCACTTCAATCAGTGGCGTGTCCAGCCAGACGCCAAGGCGACCGGTCGGTGTGACCACGCCGAGGTTGCGCCCCTTGCACTCGCGGATGATGGCCGAGGCGGTGACGTCGCGGCTTTCCAGTTCGTAGATGAACCGGTTGCCTTCGGCGTTGACGAGGTGAGCGCCGACGCCCCGCACCTTCTCGGTAATCAGCAGGCCGAGAATCTGCTCCGGGTAAACCGCGCCGGTCGGGTGGTACTGGATGGTGTCGATGAATGCGAGCTTTGCCCCGGCCCGGTAGGCAAGCACCAGTCCGTCCGCGGTCGCGCCGTAGTGATTGGTGCAAGGAAAACCCTGGATGTGCAGGCGTCCGCACCCCCCGGTGGCGATGATGGTCGTCTTCGCCCGGACCACGAAGTGTTCCTGGGTCTCGAGATTCACGAAAGCCGCGCCCGCGCAGGCGCCCTGCTCGTCGGTCAGCAGTTCGACCGCCGCGCAGTACTCCAGCAGCTCCAGGTTCTGGTTGCGGAACTCGTCGCGCAGGGTGCGCATGATTTCCGCGCCGGTGTAGTCACGCGCCGCGTGCATCCGCCGACGCGAGGTGCCGCCGCCGTGAATCGTTATCATCGTACCGTCGGCTTCTTTGTCGAACATCACGCCTAACTCTTCGAGCCACTCGATGACGCCCGGCGCGTCGGAGACGAGCGCCCGCGCCAGTTCCGGGATGTTCTTGAAGTGGCCGCCGCCCATTACGTCGAGATAGTGCCGCTCCGGCGAGTCGTTCGCGTTGTCCGCGGCCTGGATTCCGCCCTGCGCCATCATCGTGTTGGCGTCGCCGATGCGGAGCTTCGTTACCGTCAGCACCTTCGCGCCCCGGGCCGCGGCCACCAGCGCCGCGGAAACGCCCGCCCCGCCCGCGCCGATAATCAGCACATCCACGTCGAACTTCGGGTGTTCAGTATCGAAAGTGGCCGGGAGGACAATCGGCCACGCCTCGAGCACGTCGGCAATTTCGTGCGGGGTCCGGTCGCCCTGGTTCGGGCCGAGGGCGAGCGCCCGCATTGAACTCTCGATGTAGTCGGGGTGAAATCCCTTGAGCAGTTCCTTCTTGCCGTCGGCGCCGAGCAGCGGAATCCTGGCTTCCTTGATACGTGCGTCGCGGGTCGCGTCGAGCCGCTTGATTGACTCCTGCATTGAAGCGGGATACATGCTAGCCCCCCCCCGACAATTCAAATTGCAGATTGCAGATTGCAGATTGCAGATTGGTCCGGCCGGACCATTTTGAATTTTGACATCTGCATTTTGATATTTGCATTGCTGCCGCTCTCATGGTTCAACATCCCTTGTCTTCGGGTCGTAGAACAGGGCCGACAGGTCGGCCTCGGCCAGCTTGACCAGCTTGTCCAGCCCGGGCTCGAACCTGCCTTCCTTGATTTCCTTCATCCGTTCGGCCAGGTGCGGCGACTTCTTCTGCACCTTGGCCCCGTACAGCCGCCGCG
>CAIVTL010000174.1 GCA_903908785.1 Caldifarciminota bacterium
ACCGGCTGGAGTCGGTGCTCGACATCACTGAGCAGGCCTACCACCTTGCCATGCGTCTTGAGAGTGAGGGCCGGTCGCGCCTGGCCCGGGTGTTCTCGCTCATCATGCTCGGCGACCTCGTGTCGGTGGAACTGGCGCGGGTGCTCGGCAAGGACGCGATGGAGATTCAGCGGATTGATGAACTGAAGCGCCGGATGGCGCAGAAGAGAGGCTGAACCGTGCAGTTCAAGGCAGTTATTCCCGCGGCCGGTGAGGGCAGGCGGCTCAAGCCCCACACCCACACGACACCCAAGATTCTACTCCAGGTCGCAGGCAAGCCGATTATCGGCCACATCATGGACCGGCTGCTCCCGGCCCGGCCGGATGAGGTGATTGTCGTAGTCGGCGCGCAGGGCGACCAGGTGAAGCAGTACCTGCTGGGCGAGTACCGGTGTCCGTTCCGGTTCGTACAGCAGACCGACCCCAAGGGCCTGGGCGACGCGGTGTACCGGGCAAAAGATTCCTTTGCCGGCGAGCCGATACTAGTCCTGCTTGGCGATACGATTGTCGACCTCGACATGTCCAAGATGGTCGGCCGGGACAACGTCATCGGCGTGAAGCCGGTGCCGGACCCGCGCCGGTTCGGGATTGTCGAACTGCAGGGTAAGTACGTGCGCCGGCTGGTCGAGAAGCCGGAGCGGCCCAAGAGCAACCTTGCCATTGTCGGTGTCTATTTCTTCCGCGACTCGGGCCTCCTGTTCGGGGCGCTCGACCGGCTGATTGCGCGCGGTCGCAAGACCCGGGGCGAGTTCCAGCTCACCGATGCCCTGCAACTGCTCATTGACTCAGGCATGAAGATTAGGACGAAGGTCATCGAGCACTGGTTGGACTGCGGCACCCGCGACGCGATGCTTGAGACTAATCGCTACCTGCTGGCGCAGGAGAGCTACTTCAAGCCCCGCCGCGACACGGTTATCGTGCCGCCGGTGTTCATCCATGACAGCGCGAAGATACAGGGCTCGGTCGTGGGGCCGAACGTCTCAATCGGGGCAGAGGCGGAAATCCGCGGTTCCATCGTCTCCGACTCCATTATCAACCGGCGGGTCGTCGTCGAACACGCCCTGCTCCAAGGCTCAATCCTCGGCGAGAGCTCAGTTGTGCGCGACAGCCCGCGCAAGCTCAACCTCGGCGGGTTCTCTGAACTGGAAGTCGGGTGAGCCGCGAACGATGAGTGATGAATGATGAACGATGAACGCGGGACCGGTCGGCTCCGGACTTTGGTCATTCGGGCTTGATTCGTCATTCGGACTTCGGAATTCGTCATTCCTTGCCCCATAGCCCATGCTGAGCTTTGCGGTCGAGAAGACCGACTCGCTCGCGCGGTTGGGTCGGTTGGAACTTCCCCACGGCACGGTGAACACGCCATGCTTCATGCCGGTTGGCACGCAGGGCACGGTCAAGACACTGACTCCGGAAGAGGTCGCAGAAGCCGGCGCGGAAATCATTGTCTGCAATACCTATCATCTCTATCTGCGGCCCGGTCACAAGCGGGTTCAGGCGGCAGGCGGGCTGTCGAAGTTCATGGGCTGGAACCGGCCGATTCTTACCGATTCCGGCGGGTTCCAGGTCTATTCGCTCGCATCAATGACCCGTGTGACTGACGAGGGCGCCCAGTTCCAGTCGCACGTTGACGGCAGCCGGCACATGTTCACACCCGAGCTAGTGGTCGGGGTGCAGGAAGCGTTTGGTTCGGACATCGCGATGTGTCTGGATGAATGCCCGCCGTACCCGGTCAGCCGACCGGTTGCCGAGGCGGCGGCGACAAGGACCTCGCTCTGGGCCGAGCGATGCAGCGCGGCAAGACAGCCGGGCACGAACCTCTTCGCCATCGTGCAGGGCGCGACCTATCCGGACCTGCGCGAGCAGAGCGCAAAGACGCTCGTCGCACTCGACCTGCCCGGGTACGCAATTGGCGGGCTCTGCCTCGGGGAACCGTCCGACGTCACCTACGATATGGTGGGACGCGTGGCCGCGTTGCTGCCTGTTGACCGGCCGCGCTACTTGATGGGCGCGGGCTACCCCGAAGACATTATCGCCGCGGTTCGGCTCGGCGTCGACATGTTCGACTGCGTGCTGCCCACGCGTAACGGCCGCACCGGCACCGCGTTTACCAATGCTGGCCGGGTCGTCATCAGGAACGCAAGGTACGCGGACGACGCAGCCTCGCTCGACGATGCCTGCGACTGCTATGCCTGCCGGACGTTCTCACGAGCGTATCTTCGTCACCTGTTCATGGTCGGCGAGGCACTCGGGCCCAAGCTCCTGACCCTGCACAACGTGCGTTTCTTCCAGCGCCTGATGCTCGGCATCCGAACCGCGATTGAGTTGGGCACGTTCGAAAGCTGGAGCAGCGGGTTCCTGGCCCGCTACCAGACGAACACAGAGCCTGCGCAACCGGAATAAAGAGGGACACTCCGACATCGGGTCATTGGAGCTTGATTAGAAATCAGGAATTCGGTATTAGTAATTCTCAACCGTAGAGGAGGCTCGATGAGTCTGAGTAGAGCAGTACTGGCCGGTTTCGCCACGCTGACGTTTCTCTCCTGCGGCGGCGGCAACACCATCAAGGTCGGGCTGGTCGTGCCCTTGACCGGCGACATCAAGACCTTTGGCGAGTCTACCCGCAACGGCGTGATGCTCGCAATTGACGAGGCAAACGCCGGCGGCGGCGTGAACGGCAAGAAGATAGAAGTCATCGCGACTGACGACAAGAACGACCCGACCGAGACCGGCAACGCCGGGTCAAAGCTGCTTGATATGGACCGGGTCGTGGCGATCATCGGGTCGGTTTCGTCCAAGTGCTCGCTGCCGCTGTCCGACAAATGCCAGAGCGCAAAGATACCGATGATAACGCCGACCTCGACCAATCCCAAAGTGACGGTGGGGGAAGACGGCAAACGCAAGGACTACATCTTCCGCGCATGCTTCATTGACCCGTTCCAGGGCACGGTCGGAGCGAAGTTCGCCTACGACAGCCTGAAGGCGAAGACCGCCGCCGTGATGTACGACGTGGGCAACGACTACTCGAAGGGGCTGGCCGACTACTTCAAGGCCGCGTTCGAGAAGGACGGCGGCAAGGTGACCTCGTTCGAGTCCTACGCCAAGGACGACGTCGACTTCTCCGCGCTGCTCACCAAGATTAAGCAGTTCAGTCCGGACGTGCTGTTCATCCCGGACTACTACAACAAGGTCGGCCTGATTGCCAGGCAGGCGCGTCAACTCGGGGTCAAGGCGGTATTCCTCGGCGGCGACGGCTGGGACTCACCGGAGATGGCCAAGATTGCCGGGGACGCCATCTACGGTGGCTACTTCACCAACCACTACTCGCCCGACGACCCGCGGCCCGAGGTGCAGGAATGGGTGAAGAAATACCAGACCAAGTACGGCCAGAAGCCGGACGCGCTGGCCACGCTCGGCTACGACGCGGCGCTGCTGCTGATTCAGGCGCTAAAGAACGCGCCCAACGCCAAGCCGGACGAAATCAAGGCGGCACTCGGCGCTATCAAAGACTTCCCCTGCGTGTCGGGCAAGATTACCTTTGACGAATGGGGCAACCCCATAAAGAGCGCGGCGGTGTTGGAGTATACGAAAGACGGGCAGAAGTACGTGACGACTATCAACCCTTAGCGCCCAGGTCCGGATGAGGGCAGAAGCTAGAAGCTAGACCGCAGAAGTCAGAGTGTCCCGGAGTTCTGCAGTCTGAACTCTCGCTTCTAGACTCTGACTTCGCCCGGTGTTCGGTGGCTCAGTGTCCCGGCGGTTAGGTTTCGGTTCTCGGGTGGCGTCTATGGCGCGGTACGGGGGCCAGCAGTTCGGCAATCCTGCCCAGCAGCATTTCCTGGTCCACCGGCTTGGACATGAACCCGTCCGCGCCCTCGTCGAGGGCGCGTGTTCGGTGAGATGGGTCAGACATGCCGGTGAGGACCAGGATGGGAGCGGTGCACGACTTGTCCTCTTTGAGCGACGTGAGAATCTTGTGCCCGTCGATTCCGGGCATCTGGATGTCGAGCAACATCAGGTCGTACGCGCTCAGACTGAACACGCCCAGCGCATTCTTCGCCTCGCTCACCCGGTAGCCCGCGACTTCGAGTGTCTTCTTGAGCATGGTCCGGAACGAGGTGTCGTCGTCGACAATGACAATGTGCTTCTGTGGCATCGCAGTAAGTCTAGAAACAGATGAGAACGTGTCAACATCCGGCCGAGCGGGAGCAGCAACGGACGAGGCGGATTCAACGACTAGGACACAAAGTCACGAAGGGCCCGGACAATCGACACTCGTCAATCGTCAATCGGAAATGGAGTGAACCGCCAAGAGGCGAAGGGGAAAGTGGAAATGGCAAAGTGGGGATGCGGACGTCGAGGGTGATGTCATTCCGACCGCAGCGGAGGAATCTCGCCGGACGTGCGGGCGCTAGAACCTGACCGTGAGCAGGCGGACGTTGAGGGACGGGTGTGCGACTCCTTCCGCGTCCCGCACCGATGCCAGCCCGGCTGAACCCGGCACGAATCTGCTGCCGTACGAATCCGGCGGCCGGCTGCGGTTGTATCCGTACGTGGTGATTTCGGGTGTCGCCAGCAGCACGAGATAGCCCACGACTGCAGTGTAGTAGCCTATCTGATTCACGGTCCCAACCTGAATGTCGCTGTTCTGGATTTGTGTGCCACCGATGACCAGCGCCGCGCCGGCGGCGAGTCCACCCGTGCTCCAGCAAAGGGTTGGCAAGTATCGGCCTCCCTGTTGAAACGCGCTGCCCATAAGACACGCTCCTCCGGCGCAGCCTGCGATGGTGGA
>CAIVTL010000175.1 GCA_903908785.1 Caldifarciminota bacterium
CGTCGTACCCACTTTGACTCCGTGATTGTCGTGGCACTGTTGGTCGCGGTCCTTCTGCCCGCATATTCCGAAAGTCCTCCATTCACCTTCGAGCGTACCTACGGCGGCACGGCCGACGACTTCGGCTACTCGGTTCAGCAGACCACCGACGGCGGCTACATCGTCACTGGAGAGACGCAGTCGTTCGGCGCGGGCGGCTATGACGTCTATCTGGTCAAGGCTGGTCCGAGTGGTGATACGCAGTGGACCAGAACGTTCGGTGGCCAGCTCAATGAGGGCGGCTGGTCGGTCCGGCAGACCACTGACGGCGGCTACGTCGTTGTCGCGAACGCTGACAGCAGCGGCTCGCGTCCCAATGGTATCTGGCTCATTAAGACCGACGCCAACGGCGACACGCTGTGGACGCGAACCTATGCCGGCCTCAATGGTGCGAACATGGTCGAGCAGACCGCCGATGCCGGCCACATCATCACCGGGAATACTTCATACTTCGGCCCGAGTGGCGCTGACGTATATCTCATCAAGACCGATGCCGGCGGGGAGACGCTCTGGACACGAGTCTATGGCGGAGCGCGCGACGACGTGGGCAATTCCGTCCAGCAGACCACCGACGGCGGATACGTCGTTGCCGGGACCACCAAGTCCTTCGGCGCAGGCAGCCAGGATATCTGGCTCATCAAGACCGATTCCATGGGCGATACGCTGTGGACCAGAACCTTCGGCGGCGATTCGTTCGACTTTGCCGGCTCGGCCCAGCAGACTGCCGACGGCGGTTACTTCGTAGCGGGTACAGTCATGACCCCCTCGGATTCGCCAAAGGTCTACATCATCAAGACCGATGCCGTTGGTGACACGCAATGGACAAGGATGATTGGCGGCCCGGGTTGGACGGGGGGGTGCTCGGGTGGACTGACAAGGGACGGTGGCTATATCGTCGTCGGAGGCTGCGGTTTCGGCCTCCCCGACGTCTATCTGGTAAGGACCGACTCCAATGGAGACACTTTGTGGACAAGGTCATTTGGTGGCCCCGATTTTGACATGGGGTACCAGGTTCAACAGACCACGGACGGCGGCTATGTCATCGTCGGACAAACATACTCCTTCGGCGCAGGCGCCCCGGACTTCTATCTCATCAAGACGGATTCTGCAGGTGAACTCGCGGTCGCGGAACCGAAGGCAGGCCCGACCCATGCGCCGGGCCTTTCTCTCACCTGCGAGCCGAACCCATTCTCGGACAACACAAGGATAAGCCTCGTGTCACCGTATTCGAGTTCAAGGCCGATGACGTTACGCGTCTACGATGCCGCAGGCCGCATGGTCAGGCGGCTGCCTTCGGTCTGGAGCACGACCTGGGACGGGCGAGACGGCAGCGGGCAGCTTCTGCCCGCAGGCACGTACTTTATCGAGGCCCGCACGAGGAGCGAGCGCCAGTTAGTCAAGGTGCTGATGGCAAGATAGGGGGCGGGGGTCCAAGCGTTCGGGTGGGGCCGGGATTTGTCGAAGGCCGTTTCCCGCAGCAAGATGGAGCATGGCTCGACACCGCGATAGTTAGCAGGTAGCAGTTAGGAGTCAGTGAGTGCGGGGCAGGCGTGGCGCCTGCCCCGGCTGCGTCACGGCATCAGGGATACGCAACGCAGTCGGTTCGGCTTGAGCCTGCGCGACTCGCACGAAATAGACCCTTTCGGCACGCGTGGGCCATGCTCATCCCGCGCGTCCCACATGACCGAAGCATTTCCGCGTCGCCGGTTGACATGTCCCGGTTCGCCGGTAACATACTTTGCAGTGGAAGTACGAATCCTCAGGTGTTGCACTTCATTGTTGAGCTTGCGATGCCCAAAGGGAATTGAGTAAAGTGTCTTCGAAATTCCCGACACCGGTCGTGGCAGTGTTGGTCGCGGTCCTCGTGCCGATGCTCGCCGGAGCCTCGCCAATCACTTTTCAGCGTACGTACGGCGGCCCGGGCACGGATCTGGGCTCGTCGGCTCAGCCGACCACGGACGGCGGCTACATCGTCACGGGATCGTATGATATTCTCTCTGATTCAGGATTCGGCTATCTCGTCAAGACCGACGCTTACGGTGATACGGTGTGGACCAGGAAGTTAGGTGGCTCCTGGGTACAGCAGACTACTGATGGCGGGTTCGTCGCTCTCGGAGGAATTGACAGCAGCGCCTCGGGCCCCGGGGGCATCTGGCTGGTCAAAACCGATGCCGATGGCGATACGCTCTGGACGCGAATCTACCCCGGCAACAATGGTGCGAACATGGTCGAACAGACCTCCGACGGAGGCTACGTCATGGCCGGGACCGCCTCGTATTCCAGTCCAAGTGGCGGGGATGTGTATGTAATAAAGACCGATGCCGGCGGCGATACGCTTTGGACGAAGACCTATGGCGGGCCCGACGACGACGAGGGCAACTCCATACAGCAAACCAGTGACGGCGGCTACATCATCGTTGCTTTTACCCGCTCGTTCGGCCAGAACATTTGGCTACTCAGGACCGATTCCATGGGAGATACGCTGTGGACAAGGGTCTTCGGTGGGGACTCATTCAGTTTCAGCGAGTGGGCCCAGCAGACCACGGACGGCGGCTACTTCGTGGCCGGTTGGACTTGGTCTTATTCGCCATCGCCGGAGACATATCTCATCAAGACCGATTCCGTCGGTGATACACTCTGGACGAGGACTATTGGCGGCTCGGGCTGGTTTGAGGGCATGTCGGGTCAGCAGGTGAAGGACGGTGGTTACATTGTTGTTGGGGCCTGGGAAGATACCACGGGCGGCATCGACGTATACTTAGTAAGGACCGACGCCAACGGCGACACCCTATGGACCCGAACGATCGGCGGGTCTAGTTTCGACCTGGGCTGCAGCGTTCGGCAGACCGCAGACGGCGGTTACATTATTTGCGGAGAGACGTACTCTTTCGGTGCGGGCGAATCGGACTTTTATCTCATCAAGACGGATTCTGCAGGTGAACTCGCGGTCGCGGAACCGAAGGCAGGCCCGACCCATGCGCCGGGCCTTTCTCTCACCTGCGAGCCGAACCCATTCTCGGACAACACAAG
>CAIVTL010000176.1 GCA_903908785.1 Caldifarciminota bacterium
GCGCCCGTAGCGACTGTCGTGTCGCCCGCGTTCTCGGCCACAACGCTCCAGGAGTACGACTGACCGTTGATGCCGGAGTACGCGGTCGTAGTATCGCTGCCCGCGACCCGGCGCAGAAGCGTGGCCCGACGCAGAAGCGTGGCCCGCGGGGTTGCGCTGTCAAGGTAGATGGCGAAACTGTCGGCACGGGCCGAGGCCTGCCACGTCAGGTTGCCGCTTATCGGCTGGTTGACCGCACCGTTGGTCGGGGTCAGCAGGACAAAGCCTGCCGGCGCGGCGACGATGGTCGTGAAGCTGACCTGGACTGCCGCTGCGGAACCGCCCGCGTTCCAGGCCACCACGTACCAGTTGTAGGTCGTATTGTTGGCAAGACCCGAGTAGACAAGGCTGTCGGTGCTACCGTTCACACGGCCGTAGCGGGTCGGCGTAGGACTGCCGTTCCAGACAACGAAGCTATCCACCGCGCCGTCGCTGCCCCCCGGGGTCCACTTGAAGTAGCCGCTGACCGGCTGACCCGAGTCAATCGGCGCGTCACAGATCGGTGTGACCGGTGCCGCAACGATGGTCGTGAAATACCAAGGCGCGCCCGTAGCGACTGTCGTGTCGCCCGCGTTCTCGGCCACAACGCTCCAGGAGTACGACTGGCCGTTGATGCCGGAGTACGCGGTCGTAGTATCGCTACCCGCGACCCGGCGCAGAAGCGTCGCCCGACGCAGAAGCGTGGCCCGCGGGGTTGCGCTGTCAAGGTAGATAGCGAAACTGTCGGCACGAGCCGAGGCTTCCCACGTGAGATTGCCGCTTATCGGCTGGTTGACCGCACCGCTGGTCGGAGTCAACAGGGCAAAGCCTGCCGGTGCCGCCACGATAGTCGCGAAGTGCCGAGCCCCTTCGGTGGCGGTTATCGTGTCACCCGCGTTCTCAGCCTCAACGCTCCAGTAGTACAACTGGCCGTTGATGCCGGAGTACGCGGTCGTAGTCACGCTGCCCGCGACCCGGCGCAGAAGCGTGGTCGGCGGAGCTATGGTACCGAAGTAGATGGCGAAACTGTCGGCACGAGCCGAGGCTTCCCACGTCAGGTCACCGCTTATCGGCTGGTTGACCGCACCGTTAGTCGGGGTCAGCAGGGCAAAGCCTGCCGGTGCCGCGACAATGGTCGTGAAGTGCCAAGGCGCGCCCGTGGCGATTGTCGTATCACCCGCGTTCTCGGCCACAACGCTCCAGTAGTACAACTGGCTGTTGATACCGGAGTACGCGATCGTAGTCACGCTGCCCGCGACCCGGCGCAGCAGCGTGGTCGGCGGAGTTGTGGTGCCGAAGTAGATGGCGAAACTGTCGGCACGAGCCGAGGCTTCCCACGTCAGGTTGCCGCTTACCGGCTGGTTGACCGCGCCATCGGCCGGGGTGCTGAGACTGAATGCGCCTGGCGGCTCCCCCGACGACGCAAACTCGTCCGCACCGATGTCCGGACCATTGGGCACGACCCCGGTCTTACGCACGTCGCCCTCGAAGTCATTCGGGAAGCCGGCGACGACCAGACCATTGCCGACGCACGGCGAGGTCTCGCTGCTGAGGTGCAGGTCGGTCGGGCTCACAAAACCCGGGTCGAGGTCGGTCCCGTTCACGTCCCGGCCCACCGCCTGCCATGCGCTGAAGGTGAAACCCGAGTTGTAGTAAGCGACATTCCCGCCCGGCGCCACCAGGTCGTCGTAGTTCTCGTTCAACGTCCCGACTGAATAGATGTAGAGCGCGTACGCCGTAGGGTCATCGTACGTAGTCTTAAGGATGTTGTTCCTCATGTTGAGCGTGCCCGAGATGAGATTCACGTACACCGGCGCGCACTCGCCGGTCCCGTTGCCGATCATCAGGATACTGTTATAGTAAACATTGATGACGGACCCGCTTCCGCTGTACAGTTCTATACCATAGCCCCCGCTCGAAGTATTCACGATCCGGTTATTGACCAACGTCCCGTCCGCATCTTGAATTGTGATGCCGCGGCTCCAACCCCAGCCCTCGTTGTCGCTGACCGTAATCGCGTTACCGTCTATGTACCACATGCCGCCGGACACGTAGATGCCGTCGCTGCCGTCGCTGCCGTCCACGACAATCGAGTTGCCGATAAGCGAGTCACCGATAAGCCCGTCACCTGTCCCCGGGCTACCGATATACGCCTCGAAGCAGGGCCGGCCCATCTCCATATGCATGGAGCTTGTAACGAGCGAGCAGTTACGGACAACCCAACCCGAGCAGTTGTCGTTGATGTACACGGCGCTGCCACCCTCCCACATGTCCCCAGTACTCTCGATAGTCAGGTTCTCAAGTTTGTAGTTGTTCGCGGCGCCACTATTCCGGATGACGCCATCCCATGCCATGTCATGATAGATTCTCACGTTCTCGCCCGCGGCCGCGCGGAACTTCACCCAATGGCCGGCCGACCCGGCGTAAGTGGAAAATACCACCTGCTCATTGTAGTCTCCGACCTTGCCATAGGCGTCGAAGACCACCGTGTCGCTGATGCCACTGTCGCGGACCGCATTGGCCGCATCGGTGAAA